>JAEZKY010000006.1 GCA_023435985.1 Bacillota bacterium
ATCTATATTAGTAGGCGTAGGATCTTCCATCTGTGGTGGCTCAGCCGTTGCTGCTACTGCTCCAGTTATAGATGCTAATGATGAAGATATTGCAAAATCAATTTCTGTTATTTTCTTATTTAATGTAATTGCTGCATTCTTATTTCCAATGCTAGGTAACCTATTAGGTTTTAATGATATAGGATTTGGAATGTGGGCTGGAACTGCTATAAATGATACTTCTTCAGTAGTTGCTGCTGGTCAAACATGGGCAAGTGCTCATGGAAGTGATGTAGCTCTAAACTATGCCACAATTGTTAAACTTACACGAACTCTTGCTATAATTCCAATTACATTAGGGCTTGCATTATATCGCTCTAAAAAGCATTCATCAACTACACTCAGCCTATCAAAGATATTTCCATGGTTTATTTTATTCTTTTTATTAGCTGCTATTATAAGCACAGCATTTAACATGGATGCAAGTATTACAAAGCCTCTAACTGAAGCAGGTAAGTTCTTTATTACAATGGCTATGGGTGCAATCGGCTTAAATACTCACATAGTCAAACTTATCAAAACTGGTGGAAAACCAATTATTATGGGACTTTGTTGTTGGATAAGCATTGCATTTGTTAGTCTACTTATACAGCATATCTTACATATCTGGTAATATAAAAACAAACTTCAATATAAGGCTAACATCAATATGAAAACTTATTAATTCTGGAATACCACTAAGAGGATAACGTAATGTTTAGCAAACAAAATTTTTTTTAACTCTAATTTTAGAAGAAGGTGCTATTATGATTTCTATAAATGCAATAAGTTATTTAAAAGCTGTAGCAGAATTACAGGCAGATGTAATTCCAGAAGGAATTTTATTTGTTATAGCTGAAGGGGATACATTTATATGGAGAAAAGCTTCAAAATTTTTTAATCCTAATATTTTTCAGGTTGGTCAGAAGGTACGAAAAGGTGGTACAACAGAAAGAGCAATGAAAGAGAATGGTATTGCCATTGCAAATTTGCCACGTTCTGTCTATGAAACAAGAATAAGAGTTATTTCAGAGTCATTAGTTAACGAAGAAGGTCAAGCTGTTGGTGCATTCACTTTTGTATTACCAATAATACATCCAATTGCAAAATCCTTTAAAGACTTTGCTCCTATTTTAGCGGAGATGCTTCCAGAAGGTGCCTTTCTATATATATCCGACTTACATAAAGTTATTAGAAGGCAAGGCTCTAAAAAATTTGATGTATCTACTATACAATTAAATTATGAACTAAAAGAAGATGATATCGCCAGTAATGTTATAAAATCCAAAAGACCTATTTCTATGAAGGTAGACAGCTCAAAATATGGGGTTCCTGTTTTGATAACAAGCTATCCTCTATTTGATGAAGACAATCATAATGAAGTTGTTGGTACCTTAGGATTGATAATTCCAAAGGTACTTGCTGGCAATCTTCGTGATATGTCAAATAATCTTAAAGATGGCCTTGAAGAAATAGCTTCTGCCATTGAACAATTGGCTGCATCAGCCTCTAATATTCACATAAATGAACAAAAATTAGATACAGATATTAAAGAAATAACAGAACTTTCAGATGAGATTAATGAAGTATCAACTTTTATAAAAACAATTGCAAATGAAACAAATATGCTTGGACTAAATGCTGCAATAGAAGCCGCTAGGGCAGGAGAAGCTGGAAGAGGTTTTTTGGTTGTTGCAAAAGAAATTAGAAAATTATCTGACCAGTCTAAAGACACAGTGCCTCAGATTATAAGGTTAACTGATAGTATAAAGAAAAAGGTAGAAAAAACAACAGATAAAAGTAGAAGTTCATTAGGTTCAATCCAAGAACAAGCTGCTGCCACAGAAGAGGTTACAGCTAGCATTCAAGAAATGAGCGCTATGTCAGAAGAATTAAACAAAATAGCACAAGAATTGTGATAACACTTTAACTTTGGTAGTTAATTATATATAGGCGAACCACCTTCATTTTAATTTGGTCCGCCTGAATTATTAAATTATCATTTATATTAATTAATTATTTTACTACTACAGAAACCCCATCAGGTATGACTACAACCTTTACATTTTCACCCTTTAACTCACATGCTCTCTTTAAGGCTTCTTCAATAGTTTGTGCACATTCCATATGCATGTTCTTAATTATTTCAGGATCACACATATCAGTAACCATGATTACTTTATTTTTGCTTAATATTCTTGCTAAAATTTGAAACTCCCATTGATCTGGCTTCGTTTTATCTTTAGAAACTTGAAGAACTTTATTAAGTACTTCCGCTGGACTTTTAGCCTCTGCCATATTTTTATAAAATGACTCTCCGCCATGCCCATCATTGCAGGCTGCTACCATTATTATTACTGAATCCTCCTTGCAACAAGCTTCTGCTGCTGTCATTCCCTTAACTGATTGATAAATATTCTGATCAAGAGGATATCCACCATTAGAACTGATTACTATATCTCCCTTAACGCTATTAATGCTTGAAAGTTCTGAGACAAATTTGCATCCTTCTTCATGTGCAAATTTACTATGTCCACTAACAGCGTGTATAATCTTTTTGTCTTTATCTATAACAACATTTAATATGAATGCTAATCCCGCCTTTTCGGCTGCAAAAATCATATCCTCATGTATAGGATTCTTACCTAATATTCCTGTTCTTGCATGACCACTTCCTATAAATTCAGAATTATGATTCCACATTATTGTACCAGCACTTGCAATTCCAGGAAGAATGCTTTTTCTTCCTCCAGAAAATCCTGCAAAGAAATGTGGTTCTATAAAACCTTCAGATATTAAAAGTTCTGCATCAGCAGCTAACTTATTTATCCATAGCTCTCCTCCAGATGGAAGAATTCCCATAAAGACTTGATCCTCTTTCCTTTGAGAATAATGATTGATTACTTGTTCATTATTTACAATTTCTTCTCCAAACTTATCTATCATCTCTTCTCTGGTAGTAGGTCTATGAAATCCTGTAGCTATAAGAATCTTTATGTCTATATCCGGATTTACCCTTCTAATCCTTCTAAGAAGTATTGGCAACGTTACTTTACTTGGAACAGGTCTTGTATGATCACTTGTTATAATAACCATGTTCTTTTTTCCTTGTACCAATTCCTCTAAGCTTTTACTTCTGATAGGGTTGTCTAATGCTTTTTCAACAATTTCTTCTTGAGTAAGCTCTGATTTATAATTGTGTGCCTTAGATTCAAGCACCGCTTCAAGATTCTCATCAGGAATATTCGCTTCTAAGAATCTTTTGTTATACGGTATTTTTATTGTTGCCATAATATCTCCCCTTTTCTAATGCTTTAGCCTCTTTATAAAAATAACCATCTCTAAAGAATTATTGCATAATTAATTTAAAATACTACATTCTTATTAATGAATATATTTTTTAGTTGCTGCAAGCCATGTATTTTATAATATAGCAGCAATGCTTTGAAATAAGGTTATTTTTATTGCACTCAAGCAATTTGGTCTGACCAATTTTCCTTGTTAAAATAATATTATCACAATTATCAAAATATTACTACATTACAATGGGGGACTATATTTCTGATTTTATCTTTAGATATTAAACTTAAAATTTATTAAAATGAAGTTTTTCATATATTAAAGCCTCTTCTTCATAAGGCTTTTTTTCCTCCCCCGGATAACCAATAGCTAACATGCATTCAACGCTATATTGCTCAGGTATCTCCATCACTTTTCTAATGTATTCCTCTGCTGACTCTTGTTCTATACGGAATCTTTTTCTTATTTGTATCCAACATGAACCCAAACCTAAGTCGTGTGCTATTAATTGCATAAAGGTTGCTGCTATAGAAGCATCTTCAACCCATACGTCACTTACTCCCTTATCAGCTATAACTATAATTGCTAAAGGTGCATATTCTAAATAACGTGGACCTGGTTCCCTACACAAGGAAAGTTTTTGAAGCAATTCAGCATCAGTGACCGCAATAAACTGCAATGGCTTTCTCGACATGGATGATGGCGCTAGTAGAGCGCTTTTAAGAATTATATCTATTTTTTCCTTTTCTACTTCCTTATTTTCAAATTTTCTAATGCTTCTTCTGGTTTTTAACTTATCAAATAACATTAATTATTCCTCCTAATTTTATATATTTGTAATTTATTTTAATATAAATTTTACAATTAGCTTTATGGATTTTATACCTTGCTATTTACTTGACCTATAGACCTTACAAATGTAATTCTATTATTGCAACATATATATAATAAATATTCTCACTTAAGTTTACTTATAATCCTTTATTTATGGTACTGGTTCACCATATCATACTCAAGTGATAATATTTTTTTATTATTTATATATTACTACCATCTTGTGCATTAATCTATTTTTTATTATAACTTCATATACATACTCTTATACTTATAGAATTTATAATAAATCTTTTTCTTGAAGCAAAAAATAAAGAGAACCTCGTCCATCTGGATCTGGTTTTCCTCCATTACTTAGGTCGCTTATTAAGTTATCATTAATAAAGGAAACTCGACTCACATTCATTCGCTGAGTAAGTTCGAATGACGGAATGTAAAATTTCGATTCTCACTTATGATATGGTTCACCGTATTAGTAGTAAATTAAAATCTTATTATATAGATTTTAGGTCAATCACATAGTATTATTCTCTATAATTCTTACATCAGTATTTAGTGAAATGAGTACCAATAGTATAAATATCTGTTTTTATCCCTAAAAATACTAATATATGCAATCTTAATCAACCAAAGCTTATAATCTCTTGTTGATTAAGAATAATATCTTTCAATTATAATAACATACCACCAGATGCTTCAATACGTTGACCGGTAACCCATCCCATTTCATCCGTACATAGACTAGCAACAACACCTCCAATATCAGAAGCTTCTCCAATTCTTCCGAGTGCAGCATAAGAACCAATAGTATCTTTCAAACCTGGATTTTTAACATAAGTATCCCCACTAAATTCAGTGTTAACAGCTCCAGGCGCTATAGTATTCGCTCTTATACCTCTAGCTCCTAATTCTTTAGCCAAATATCTAGTAAAGACTTCTACTGAACCTTTTGCAGCAGCATAAAGTCCAGAACCTGGAGATGTAAAGCGAGTTAATCCTGTTGAAGTGTTCACAATTACACCTTTGTCAGCAATAAGCGGAATTAGTTTCTGTGTTAAAAAGAAAACTCCTTTAAAGTGTACATTAACTATTTTGTCAAATTCCTCTTCTGTAACTTCTAAAATAGGAGTGTGATTTGAGATTCCAGCATTATTAATTAAAAAATTGAACTGCTCTCTATTCCATTTATCCTTTAAAACATCTGATAACTTAGATGCAAAGGAATCAAAGGAAGATATATTACTCACATCTAGCTGAATAGCAGCAGCTTTACCACCATTTGCTTCAATTTCTTTTACAACTTCATCTGCTTTTTCTTTTTGATTATTGTAAGTGATAATTGCATCTATCCCCTTTTTAGCTAATGATATTGCAGAATCTCTGCCAATTCCACGACTTCCACCTGTAACTAATGCAATTTTACTATTTTGATTCATAAAAAACCTCTCCTTTAAATATTTATTAATCATTTAGAAATTAATATCTCATTATTTATACTGCTACTTATATTTCGAAGATAGTATTTCCTTAGCTATCAATTTCTATGTTGATTTAAGAATATATGAATCACTTGAAAATTAATTTCTTATGATTTATACTCATGTTATTACCTAGAGGTATCTCTAGGTCAAGCTTTTTTTAAAACAAATTTAAATAAATTTTAAAGGGGATTTTAAAATTGACTTATACTATAAAAGATATATCAAAAATGTTTGGCCTTTCTATATATACAATTCGTTTCTATGACAAAGAGGGACTTCTACCATTTGTCTTGAGAAATAAATCAGGAAACAGAGTTTTTACTGAATCAGACATAAGCCTGTTTAGAACAATTTGCTGTCTAAAGAATACTGGCATGCAACTTAAAGATATTAAAAAGTATATTGATTTCTGCATGGAAGGTGCTAGTACCATAGATTTACGAAAAAAATTACTTTTGGAACATCAAGAAGTAATTTTAGGCCAAATAAGTGATCTCAACGAAAACTTAGACCTTATTCGTTCAAAAATAGACAAGTATTCATCTCCTGACGCAGTCCAAATTATTAACGCAGACAGAAAAAAAGTTCATGATGAAAAGCGTGAAAATAACTTGCTATAGCAATCAACGTTACTCCATTAAAACCTCATGTTTCCTATAAATATTTATATATGTATCTATTTATTTATGATATGGTTCACCGTATCAGTAGCAAGTGATAATACATTTTTAACTCATATATGGCTTTCTTTCATTTAAGTGACTTAAATGACATACTATAACTATATATTTGATTCCTTAAAATTCATTCTGAAGTCTTTAAATAAACTATTTTTATTTTACTATTAATGTAATATTCAACCAGCTAGTGGCTGTTTTTTGGTCTTATCTCGTTGTGTGCTCTAATTGTTCTTCAGCTTCTACTTCTGATTTATTTCTCCCAAAGAAAAAAGACAAGATTAATGCAACAAATGCAAATCCACAAACTACCAATGTTGCAGTTGAAAATCCAGTTGCTATTGCAACTTCATTAGTTGCATGATGCACTTTTAATGCATTAATTTGAGCTGATGACATTATTCCAATAAAAAGCGATGATCCTATAGCAGCAGAAATTTGTTGGAATGTATTCATTATTGCTACTCCATGAGGATAATATTCTTTTGGCAATTTATTCAACCCATGAGTTTGAGAAGGAGACATAAATAGTCCAACTCCTATGCTCATGCATATATAGATTATTACTAAATTCACTAAAGATGTATCGCAATTAGATAAAGATATTAGAAATACAAATATAGTTACTATTCCTGTTCCTAATGGTACTAAAAACTTTACACCAAATTTATCGTAAATTTTCCCTCCTACAGGTGCTGCTAAACCAGCACAAATTACAGCTGGTAATAATGCTACCCCTGCTACAAAACTTGTTTTTCCAAGAGATCCTTCCATATACATTGGTAACATTATACTCATAGTAAAAGTAGACATCATTGCTATCATTACTAAAATTGTTCCCATTACAAACTTTGGATATTTAAACGGAGATAAATTTAGCATTGGTTCTTTTAAAGTATTTTGTCGTTTTATAAATATTATCAAACAAATAATCCCAATTATAAAGTTTATTAAAGTTATCTTAATATTCCCTTCACTTATACTGCTTATAGCATATATTATTGTACCTACTCCAATTGTAGATAGAACAATGGATAAATAATCCATCTTAGGCTTAGTTAATTCTCCTACATTTACTACGAATAGTGAACCTAGAATAATAATTATAGATACAATTGGTATTAACATTATAAATAACGCATGCCAGCTAAAATATTGTAATATAATTCCTGATACTGTTGGACCAAATGCAGGGCCAAGTAAAATTGCTGGCACACAAATCGCCATTGATATTCCTAGTTTTTCTTTTGGCGCCACTAATAATATGGTATTGGTCATAATTGGTATTATCATTCCTGTACCTGATGATTGTATCATTCTTGAAATTAATAACATCGCAAAGGAATTTGAAAATGCTGCGCATATTGTACCAATAAGCAATAATCCCACTGCACTCAAAAATAATTTTCTTGTTTTAAATGACTGAATAAGAAAAGCTGTGATAGGTACCATTACTGCTGCTACTGTCATATAAGCTGTAATAAGCCATTGAACAGTTCCAGCAGATACATTCATGTCTTTCATAATTGCAGGTAATGCAACATTAAGTATAGTTTCGTTAAAAGTTGCCACAAATGCACTTGCTACTAATATAGCAATAATACCAATAAAACTTGTTCCTTGATTATTTTTTACTTTATTTTTTTTATTCATATTTTCCCTCCAAAAATTAGCCCAATTTAAATAATTGCTTACATAAAAATGCATTAAAATTGCAATTACTCCTTTTACATTACTTTTTTTCACAAATGTAATATTGGTTTTGTAATTGTATCAATATTTCATTAGGTTTCGTAAGCAAAATTTGTTCTAAACATTAAAAAACTTTTTTTATTAATATATGTTCTCGATTACATTAAAGTTTTTGCAAAATTATACTTAACGAATTAGGGGTAAGCAACGATTTGCGTAAAAACTGCATCTGAGGAAAAAGGTTACTTTTGAGGGTATAATACTTACATAAACAAAAAATAACCTATATTATAATTCATATAATATAGGTTATTTCCTTAACTAAGCATCCAATTTCAATAAATTATCATTTATTTGTGATACGGTTCACCCTTCATTATCCTAAACCCTCTATAAATCTGTTCCAATAACATGACTCTAAAAAGCTGATGCGGGAATGTCATCTTCGAAAAGCATAACTTATAATTTGCTCTAGCCAAAACACTTTTTGAAATTCCAAGGCTTCCACCTACTATAAATGCTATGTTTGAATCCCCCATTACCCCTAGATTTTCTATGTAACTTGCAAATTCTTCTGAGGTTAATTGTTTTCCTTTTAGATCCATTGCTATTACAAACATGTTGTCCTTTATTTTGCTGAGAATTCCTTGTCCTTCTTTTTCCTTAATTGCCTCTTCTTCTTTTTCTGAAGCATTATCTGGTGTTTTTTCATCTGCCAATTCTATTATCTCCAGCTTACAATACCTTCCTAATCTTTTTGAGTATTCTTCTATAGCTTCTTTTAAATATTTTTCCTTTAACTTTCCAACTGTAATAATTGTTATATTCATTTTTTCTCCTTTAGTTATTTATCATAGTGTATAAATTTACCTTTTGATTTGTTTATCTATATTATATCCTAAAATAAAAGGAGTACTATTCAAAAATCTATGATATAGTACTCCTATTATTAAAAAGCCTTAAGTTACGCTAGTCGATACTACCACGCCTTAATAAGCTCATAATAATCTGCTATGTAAAATACTTCACAACTTCAATTGGTTTACTAAATATGATTTCGCAATTAATGTCATCTGTTTTCTCTGAATATCTGCAATGTGCAAATTTTATTCCTGCTGCACAAGCTGCTTCATAATCCACTAAAGCATCTCCTATATATATAATTTCTTCCCTATTAATGCTGTTATTATTCATAAACTTTATTAGTGGTTCAGGATTTGGTTTATGTTTTTCCGTATCTTCCTTACATATAAATGATTTAAAACTTTCTAATAAAGAACTCTCTTGTAAATCTTCTTTTAATTGACTATAAGTCTTAGATGTTACTATACCAAGACAATAATTTTTTTCTAATTCTAATAACATTTCCTTTATTCCATCAAAGAAATAATTATAACTAGAATACTTCTTTACATTGTCACTCCAATGTCTCCAGGTACTTATAATTTTATCGTCCTTTACTCCAATTTTTCGTAAAGCTTCATCTCCAGGTATTCCCATTAACCTCCTAAGTTCTTCTTTCGAATATTTCTGACCATACAAATCCATCATAGTTTCTTGTAGCCCTAGAATATTTGACAAAGCTGTTTCTATTAAGGTTCCATCTACATCAAAAACAATCCACTTAATCATATTTTTTCTCCTAGCTATAAATATTATATTGAAATTCCATTCTTAACAAGCTTTATTCCTGCATTCATAAATTCGCTCGTTAAATACAACATTCCATCTAAATAATCTTTGCTGCTATCTTCGGATACTATTACTTTAGGAATTATATTATTTGCAACATAATTTTTGCTTGCTTCATTTATCTCATCTATGAGATTTCTCCTTAAAGCATCTCCTCCAACTACAATAAACGCAGGATTTATAATACAATTTAAAATTGCTATGACTCTCCCAACCACATCTGCATATTCTTTATCCTCTAAATCACCGCTTAGCATATTTAACAAATGTCCTCCTTTTCCTATTGGCATAAATCCTAATTCACCCGCAAAATTATTTTCTCCTCGTATAAGGTTACCATTTGCGATTATTCCAGCACCTACCCCAACCTTAGAAAAATGAACATATATGAGATTCAATCTGCTCATATCTATAGTTTTAATTCTATTTATATAATTTAAACTAAATCCAAGAGCTATAGCATTTAAATCATTTTCAAGTATAACTGGAATCCCGGATTTTTCTTCAATATAATCTCCTATATCAATTTTTTCCCAGTTATTAAGTTTATTTCCCGAGAAATAATTTCCCTTATCAACTACTCCTGGTACTCCCATTCCTATAATTCCAATGTTATTATTTCTAGTAATATTATTTATGAATTTATCTAGAGAATTTTTATATTCTTTTCTTTCAAATCTTGCTACATTTTTTTCAATAATATCTCCTAATGGATTAGCTATGACATAATGAATTATATCTTCCTCAATATAAAATGATAGCAATAGATTTTCTTTTAAATTAAGCGCATATCTTTCAGCTCTTCTTCCTCCACTAGAATTATCAAAACCCAAACTAACTATTTCTTTATCTTTTAGTAATTCCTCTATAAGTGTTCTCACTGTAGTTGTACTAATTCCTGTACTGCTAGATATTTCTGTCTTAGTAGCAGAACCTTTATCTTTTAATACACGTTTAATTAATGCATTATTTACCTTTTTCATAATCTGCGGTTTTCCTGATAAATCATTCATATTTAACACCTTTAATTAATTTTATACTTATAACGGATACTTTTAAAAGTATCTGATATAAGTATAGTATATCTACTGGGAAAAGACAACTACTTTATAAATAGAAAAAGTGCTCATACTGGTAAGCTTTTTTCTTAACCAGTATAAACACTTCTTCCATTATGCTGCTTTAACTTTTCTTTTAGACTTAATTCCATATAATCTATATGCCGTGAGTATTGCTCCTATTGCACATATAACGGCTGCTGCAATATATACACAATACATTCCATAGACAAAAACGTCATTTCTTCCTTCTATGTATCCAGCAACATGATATCCAATTTTACTGCTCATTCGATTATACAAAAGAGTAGTTGAAAATGATATTCCAAAAACCATTCCAAGGTTTCTTACCAATGCATTTACTCCTCCAGCAATTCCTAGGTTTTTCTTATCAACTGTAGACATTACTAGTGAATTATTTGGAGATTGAAACATTCCATTTCCAATAGTCATTATTGCTATAAATATAACTAATTCTCCTATATGAGAATATTCATTCAAGAATCCCATCAAAAACAAACCTAAACTAGTTCCTATAAGACCTACAAAAGTTAAAACTTCTGAACCCACCCTATCAGACATATATCCACTTAAAGGTGATACAACTGATAATATTATTGGAGACACCATCATTAAAAATCCAGTTATTGAAGGTGACAATTTCATCACGTATTCTAAATAGAATGGTAATATAATATTTGCACAGCTTATTGCTACAAAAGAAATAAATGCACAGAATATACTAAGTGAAAACAATGAGTTACTAAATATATCTAACTTTAATAATGGAGCTGGAACCTTTCGCTCAACCTTTATAAATATAATAAATAATACAATTGAAACTATAAGTGAAATTATAATTCCTATATTATCATACCCAATGTCATTCCCTAATGTTAATGCTCCAAATAGTAATATCATAGTTAAGCCAAATAAAACAGCTCCTAATACATCTAGCTTTTCACTTGATTCTGAAGTATTATTTTTAGGATGTGTCCTAATAGCTAGAATAAACGATAAAATACCTATTGGTACATTAATTAAAAAGATATATTGCCAGCTTAAAACAGAAACTATTATACCTCCTATTGGCGGCCCTACCATAGCTCCTAACGCAACAAAAGTTCCATTTATCCCTAAAGCTCTACCTCGCTCATTCTTTGGAAATACGTGTGTTATTATTCCTTGACTTGTAGACATAGTTCCTGCAGCACCTATTGCTTGTAAGCATCTTGCAAAAACTAATATTACTAATGAATCTGTAAATCCGCATAAAAAAGATCCTAATGTAAAAATTATAATTCCTAACTTAAAAATTGTAGTTTTTCCTTTAATATCAGCTAGTCTTCCAAATATAAGAATAGTTCCTACAATAACTATTAAATAGCTGGTGACTACCCATTGAATTGATGCCATACTTACTGAAAGCTTATCAGCCATAACTGGTAATGCTACATTTACTATACTTCCATCAAGAGTTGCCATAAATGTCAGAAGCACAGTAGTAAATAATATTATCCATCTCTTATCATGTATTTTGTTATCTACATTCTCCATATATTTTATCCTTTCGTATAAATTAGATTTCTCATATAAATAAAAAATCTTCATAACTTATTTAGACTGCACTAACTAAAATGAAATACATAGTTGCGATTGCAGCTGTATATGATTATAATATATTTTTATTATTTGCTCAAATAATGCAATAATTCGTCGGCTAATAAAATATTATCCACAGATATGCTTTTTATTCTCAACTTATCCACATTTTATCCTTATTTTCTGAATAAAATCTATATTAGCTGTGTATAAAAGTTTAACATTCAATTCTATATTAAACTAAAAATTTATAAAAAATACCCTCAAGTGCATCGTTAGTGCATAGAGAGCATTTTTTCTTTTAACAATTTATACTTACTGTATCTTTTCAATTCTACTTTAACTTAAATGATCCAACCATCTCATTTAAATTATCTGATGAATATTCTAAAACTTCAGTTGCCTGCTTCAATTGTCTTATTTCTGATAATATTTTTTTAACCATTGTTAGTGATTCTTCACTTTTACTTGAACTATTTTCAGTAGATTGCTCTACCTTGTCAGCCATTGTGCTAACATTGCTCATAACATCTCCAATGCTTTGACTTTGAGTTGAAGTTATTTGAGTAATGGATTGCATAGCATTAGCAATTACACTTATATCACTATTTATTTGATCAAAAGATGATATAGAATTTTTTACACTTCCTGTTGATGTGCTTACTTGATTATTTATATCTCCTGCATATTTATACGTAGCTTGTGTTTGTTCTTGAACCTGCTTAATAACATTGCTTATTGATTTCGTTGCATCTTCAGTTTCAAGTGCTAATTTAGATATTTCCTCTGCAACTACTGAAAATCCTTTCCCATTCTCCCCAGCCCTAGCAGCTTCAATTGATGCATTCAAAGCTAAAAGTTGAGTTTGTTTGCTTATATTATTTATTACACTAATAACTTCACTTATTTCCTTTGAATATTCCTGTAATGTAGTAATAGAGTCTACAGCCTTACCTATTGTACTTTCTAAATCCTGCATGTTATTTAACACTTCTTTTGATGCATTTTGAGCTGTTGATGCATTCTCATTTGTTCCCTCAATGATTCCTGAAACTTCTAAAATAAGGCTCTCCATCTCTTGAATTGATGCTGTAATTTCAGAGAATTTATTTTTTGTATTTTGAAATACTGTGTTATGTTCCTTAGAATTTTCTAGTAAACTCACAACTGTATTTTCAATCACTCCCATTCCCTGCTTAACATCACCCGTTATTCTTGAAACAGTATTTACAGAAGCTTTTGTAGTTTTAGCTGATTTTTTTACTCTGTCTAGCATACTGGCTTGATTGTTAATAAACTTATTAAACCATCTTGATAATTCCCCAATTTCATCTGATGACATTCTTTGAACCCTTTTGGTTAAATTACCTTCACCTTCCGCAATATCTTGCAATATATTTGTTGTTCTGCTTAGAGGTGATGAAATCATCCTTTTAGACATTAATAAAGTAAATAATGATAATATAATCCACATCGCTAAATCTGTTATCATACCTGCACTCGGCGCAAATTTCATTGTTATATTGTTTACTATTAATAGAACTGCTGACATAATTGACACTGCCATTGGCATTTTAAGGTTAATGCTTTGAAAATTATATATCTCTGCTATATCCCCCTCGCACATCATCCCCCAAACTTCATCACAGTTAGGAGGTGTTATTAATGTTCCCTTACCACCAACCATTATGTGTCTATAATCAGGATATCCAGGCCAGCAGTCTAAATTTTCTTCATTTCTTATGGTATTCGCTACCCCCTCATGTAAATCATTAGTTGCTGGATCTGTAAACATAATTTCAAATTCTGTATGTTCTTTAATTTGAACTACTCCCCATTTTTTAGTTTTAACTCCCTCTTTAAGATTTTCTCCTAAAGTAAAAGTGTTATCTTCAAACCTACTTCTCGAAATAGCCGTTCCAGCCTTAATCCCTCTATTTGACTTCACCATAAATAGATAATTATCTCCAGAGTCTTTGTATATGTGTGTATCTTCATCTTGAATTACATTGCTCATATCATCATTTAACGTTCTGCAGCATAATACTCTGACTTCCCCATTATGGTTTTTGCATTTACTAGAAAACATTAATGTAACATCATCAGCAAACTTCTTGCTGCTAATATCTGTATCTAAAGTCCTTTTATCTATATATGGACCATACATTAGTTGCCTGCCTTCTAATCCAGCTTTTAAATTAGGAAGATCACTCATATCTAATCCAATATGTTTTTTACAAGAAGAAACTGATACTGTTCCTTTCTCATCTAAGACAAATATCTCGCAGAAATCTTCATGCTTTTTTACAGTTTCCTCTAAGTAGCTATAGATAATTTCATCATTATCTTCTAAGGCTACAAGTGAATTTTTAATATTTTCTAATTGAGCCCATTTATCATTAAACCAATTATCTAAGGCCTTTTTCCTTCCATTTGATATACCTTCAAAAACTTTTTCTGAATGTTCTTTTAAATCCCTATTTAATAAATACTTAAGTTTTAGATTCATAACTAATCCCCCCAGAAATATTATTGCTTACTTATTCCTTAATACTTATAAAAAGAAAAGCACAAATAAAGATTTCTGAAATCTATATTTGTGCTACCGTAGCATTCATTATTAACTTTTTCTTATTTTTGATTTTATAGCATAATTATACCACTATATTTTTATTTGTGAATTGTTATTTTTCATAAATTTTTAAAAAAGAAAAAGCCTTATCTAAAATAAGGCTTTAAATACTTACTAAATATTTACTTGATTTTAATTAGTAAATCCTATTTTTCTTTTCCACAGCATTTCTTGTATTTCTTTCCACTTCCACATGGGCACAAGTCATTTCTTCCAACCTTATCTAGGTTTCTTACAATTTTAGATTCTCTATATTCTTTTTGTATTTCATTTCTTTTTTCTGCTGAGAATATTCCATCCCATTGTGGTAATGTATATAAGTATTCTGCTTTAGCATCTAGCATGTTAAAATATAATTTTTCTAAATTTAAATCTAATGCTAATTCTGTATCTGCATCAATAGATTCAAGATCATATTGCTCATTTAAACTATCATTGATTCCATCCATGAACCCCATAGCGAATTCTATTGTAGAATCATTTTCTTTTGCTAATTTATTAATAGTAGTCTTTTTAACTTCCTTATGATTTGCTAATAAATCCTTATATATTGATTTCTCTAATTTACTATATTCTGCCCAAAAAGCATTTTCCCCTTTAGTTTTAACATAGTCAACAACCATGTCAGTCCAATCTGTATATAAACTCATTTTTAAGTCCTCCCTTAAATCTTCATTTTTATAATAATATTTATAAATTATAACCTTAAATAAATTAAATTTCTATATAACTACTTGGATTATGTCTATTTGCCATAGTTAATATTATGTCTTCCTTTTGTCTAATTCCATTTTGATTCAAAACATTTAAAACAGTTTGATATGCTAAATCAGGATGATTATTTGTATTACTTAAATGTCCCAATATAATCTTTTTATTAGTTGAACACTTATATAGCTCAACAATAGCACTTCCACAGTCATCATTAGACAAATGTCCTATCTCACTAAGAATTCTTCTTTTTAATTGATATGGATATGGTCCAAACTTAAGCATATTAACATCATGGTTACTTTCAAGAAGTATAACTTCTGAATCCTTTATATTGTCATAGATTTCTTTCGTAAAAGTCCCAAAATCTGTTGCTATACTTACGCTCTTATTACCACAGCTCACTGTATATCCCATAGGTGCAGCTGCATCATGTGGGATATTGAAAGCTTTAATACTAATGTCATTTAATTCTGTTACCGATCTTTTATCAATTACTTTTATGTTGTGCTCTTTTACTTTTCCAATTGAACCTTCCATGGCTGACCAAGTCTCAGCATTTGCATATATAGGAATATCATATTTTCTGGATAATACACCTATTCCTTTAACATGATCACTATGTTCATGAGTTATAAAAATTCCACTTAACTCTTTCGGATCTTCATTAATTTCTTGCAATGCCATGTCTATCTTTTTACCAGGGAGTCCTGCATCAATCAATATTTTAGCTTTATCTGAAGCAACAAACATACTATTTCCGCTACTTCCGCTATATAAAGAACAAAATATCATTTAGACCCCTCCCCCTATGGAACTTCCATTATTCATCAACTTCTATTCTTCTAATATCCGCACCTAAAGCTCTAAATTTATTTTCTATGTGAGGATATCCTCTATCAATATGTTCTATGCTAGTTATTTCAGTTGTGCCTTCAGCAACTAAGCCTGCTATAACCATAGCTGCACCAGCTCTTAAATCTGTTGCCTTTACTATGGCTCCAGTTAATTTTTGTGAACCATCTATTATAGCTACTCTACCTTCAACCTTTATATTAGCACCCATCTTCTTTAATTCATCTATATGTTTATGTCTGTTTTCCCAAATTGATTCAGTAATTAAGCTTCTTCCCGGTACAATACTCAATAGTGTTGACATTGGTTGTTGAATATCAGTTGGAAATCCTGGATATGGAGTCGTTTTAATGTTAACGCCTTTAAGTTCAGAGTTCACAGTAACTCTAATACAATCATCACCTTCCTCAATTACAGCTCCCATTTCTGTAAGCTTAGCTGTGATTGACTCTAAATGCTTTGGAATAACATTTTTTATATAAACATCACCACGTGTTGCCACTGCCGCTATCATAAAGGTTCCAGCTTCTATTTGATCTGGTACTACGCTATATGAGCATCCCTTTAATTTCTCAACTCCTTTAATTCTTATAACATCTGTTCCTGCACCTTTTATATCAGCGCCCATTGAATTTAAAAAGTTTGCTACATCAACAACATGAGGCTCTTTAGCCACATTTTCTAGTACTGTAACTCCTTCTGCAAGTGTTGCAGCTATCATTACATTTATAGTTGCTCCTACTGAAACTACATCAAAAAATATGTTGGCACCTATTAATTTTTTAGCTTTAATGTTAACTGCTCCATGTTCTATTTTTACATCTGCTCCTAAAGCTTCAAAACCTTTTATATGTTGATCTATAGGCCTAACACCTATCGCACATCCACCTGGAAGAACTACTTTAGCCTTTTTAAATCGTGACAGCAAAGCTCCAATAAAATAATATGAAGCTCTCATCCTTCTAGCATCATCCGTGCATGCATCGAAGTTATTGACATTAGTACTGTCTATCTCTAAAGTATTATTATCTATCTTAACTATATTGCAACCTAAACTTTTTAGTATTCTTTCCAAGCAATGTACATCCTCAATATCTGGTATATTATCAATTATGCATTTTCCTTCACTTGCCATTATTGCTGCTGGTAATATTGCTACTGCTGCATTTTTGGCTCCGTTTATATCAACGCTGCCTTTTAGCAAGTTTCCGCCGTTTATAACTAATCTTTCCATTGGAATTCACCCTATCCATCAAAATATATATCATCTAATCTTATATATAATAGTTTACATTATTAACCTATTTTATAATTAAAATCTACCTAATTATTATATCATAAACTAAATTTATTTAAATACTTTTTTCACTGTATCACTACTTTTTTACAAGTATATCATAATTTTTCGTATATTTTTTATTGACATAGCTGGAATTATTAACCTATAAAATTTTATAATATAAAATTAGTTTAAATTTTTAGCAAGATATTCATATTGTCATATAAATATTATTTCTATCAATTTTTATTTATTTCTCTATGTATTCTTTTATTCTCCTTATTGTGTTATAATTTATTAAGATTTTAGTAATACAATAATTGAGATTGTGAGGTTTATCATGAAGTACCATATAGTTGCATTATTTGATGAGGAAACCTATCAAGTAATATCCCCAATACAAAGAAATATGTCAAAAAAATTTAGGGCAAATAGAAATTCACCTTTACCTTTTATTTTATTATCAACTATAGAAAATCCAAACTTAGATAAATTATATCCTGTTGTTGATAAAATCGTGTCTCCATATAAGAGTTTTAGAATTGATGCTAGTGATTTAGTTTATCTATTTGAGCCTACTAAAAGCATAAATTTGAAAATAGATGATAAAGGTTACATAAAAAGACTTTCTCGTAGTCTTTTGGATACTTTAGAACTCAATGGATTTAGTGTTAAGTCCTTTGGGGATAATTTTGTTTCCCTTGCTAATTTAGGATATCTTCCAAAAGATTACAAAAAACAAGATTTAAAATTAAATTTTCCTGAAATATATGACGCGAATAACCTTATTAAACTAAGAATTAAGAGTATTGAAATATGGAAGTTACCTACCGTAAAGAAAAATACACCATTAAAATCTTACATTTTGAAAGATTTTTAACAATATTCTTATTGTTAGGCAACCATTTTTTATTACTTCATTAAAATAATTTTTAGCAAGGGTTCTTAATAGAATTCATGTTACACTTAAATTATAAAAGAGCTGTCGTAAAATGAATCTTTAATACAATATATTGATTTTTTATTTAGTATATTAATCAACATATTGTATTATTTTTATATTTTGCGACAGTTTTCTATTATTTATGAATAATCTTAAATCGGACTACGCAGTATTACGTTTGATTTTAAAATAATTCCTTAAATTATGAATTTTCTAAAAATATTTTTTTGTATTCGTTTTCTGAACTTTCTTTTATTTTAAAGATTTTGTAAAATAATATTAATTACAATAAATGTAGGAGGATTCAACATGAATATTCAGCCACTATTTAGAGTACAAAAAAAATATAATGATAGTTTACTTATAAATGAAGAACTAGATCTACATAAATTACAAGTTCGCAAAAACTTAGAATTCGCAATAGCTATCGGTGATTTAGCTACTGAAACTAATTGTTTTAATTATTTATTAAATGATACTATTCCTGTTAATATAACTGAAATATTCAATAAATATATAAATTGTATTTCTCAAGCTTTAACACTTGGAATTGATCACAAGTATACAGATTTAATAGCAGTTTCCATGAATCCTAATGATTATTGCTTAAGTGACCAATTTTTAAATTTATATATTGATACTAATGATTTAATTGCATCACCATCAATGGATCACTATTTAACTCTATTTGAAGACTTATTGAGCTTAGGCTTAACATTAGGTTTTTCAGAATCTCAAATTCAAGCTCAATTTGTTAAAGACTTAGATAATTTAATAATACTTTAAATTCAATATACTTGAAATTAGTATTATACCTTTACATAATACTAACACTTTTATTTTATATAATATTTAGCACAGATATGGGAATACTACTTTTGAGGTGGTATTATGTTTGGAATAATATGTGCAATAATTTCTGGAATTGCTATGAGTGTGCAGGGAGTATTTAATACAAGATTAGGTGAAAAAATAGGGGTATGGGAAACTACATTATTAGTTCAAATCATTGCCCTTATTGTCAGTCTTGTAGTTTTTTTCTTTCAAGGCAGTGGCGGTTACTCTCATTTAAAAGAAGCTAATAAACTTTATCTTTTAGGCGGTGTTTTAGGTGTTGTAATAACTTTTACTGTAATGAAAAGTGTTAGTTCAATGGGACCTACTCTAGGTATCGGTATTATATTAATATCTCAATTACTTGCTGCAGCAATTATTGATGCTTTTGGCCTATTTGGAAGCGAAAAGATTAGATTTCTCCCAAATCATTTTTTAGGTATTGCTATTATGATTGCCGGTATTGTAATATTTAAATGGAATCATTGAGAAGGGAAGGATAAAACTTGAATCTTTTTTCTAATATTAATTTTTTATTCCATTTAACAGCAAATAATATAAAAGAGTATTTCAAAAAAAGCGATGAAATAAAATCTGATAAAATTATGCAAAATTCGGTTAACTGGTTTGGTCATGCTACGACAGTTATTAATCTATCTAACAAAATCATCATAACTGATCCTGTATTTTCCAGTTCATTAGGCTATTTTAAAAGAGTAGCAAAGAAGCCATCATACATAAAAAATTTAAGAGTTGATTATATACTGTTATCCCATGGACATATGGATCACTTAAATTTTTCATCACTTAGAAAATTAAATAAGGATGCAATTATTATTGTTCCAAAAGGATATGTTCGTCTTGCTAAATTATTAGGCTTCACAAACGTATTTTTATTACATCCTGGAGATGCATATGAAGATGATTTTATAAAAATCACTGCCTATGAAGCTAATCATGATGGAAGACGTTTTTATTTTGGACACGATAATGAAAGTATTTCTTATTTAATTGAAAGAGAAAATAAGCGTGTATTTTTTGCAGGTGATACTGCTCTTACAAATAACTTTAAAGGTATTATCTGTGATGTAGCATTAATGCCTGTAGGATGTTATAAACCTGATAGATTTTCGTACATGCATTGTACCCCAGAACAAAGCTATGAAATGTTTAAAATGATGATATGTCCAATAATGATACCTATTCATTATAAAACTTTTAGAATTTCACTTGAAAACTTTACTGAAACTAAAACATCACTTTTAAACTTAAATGATGAGTCTATTAAAATTATAGATATAGGAGAAACTTATAGTTTTTAATCATACAAATTGAATTTATTTCAGCTTAATATCGTTAATATTAGGAGAAGCTGAAATAAATTCAATTTACTCTAATTCATATTTCTTAAAAGTTACAGTAAATTTTCTAAAGCCAAAATTTATATTATATTCCACATCTATTTTTAACTCTCCTTTTTATCACTTCTATTTTTATCAAATTTATATTAACAAAATATCTATTTTTCATATAATATATTGAAGTAATAATATTTTGGAGAGCTATATGTTTTCATTCACCAAAAAAATAGATGATAATTTGAAGTATTATATATCCAAAAATGCCTATAAAAATTATCGGATACTTATTCAGTATAAAGACTTTCAGTCTTCAATTTCAAAAAAAATAGTTTCACATAAAGGCACCGTACATCATGTTATAGAAGCCGCTAACCTTATAAGTGCTGAACTTAGTTCTAAGGCTATAGACAGACTTTCAGAATATCCTGAAATCAAAAAAATTTACTTAGACGAATACTTATTTTTATGTGGTATGAGTGTCACTACTGCTAATAAAGTTCATTTTTCTGATAAAAACACTTTATCTGGAGCAGGAATTGGTATAGGTCTCGTAGATAGTGGCATATTTCCTCATCAAGACTTAGTTTCTCCTAGCAGTAAAATAGACTTATTTGAAGATTTAATTAATAATTTTCGATATCCTTATGATGACAATGGTCACGGCACATCAATTGCTGGAATTTTATGTGGCAGTGGTTTGTCTTCAAATAACATGTATAAAGGAATATGTCATAAAAGTAAATTGTTTTGCTATAAAGCATTTGATAAGCTTGGAAAAGGATTTGCTTCTGATATACTATACTCTATAGAAAGCTTGTCTAATATATCCAAGGACAATAATATAAAGATATTATGCTTACCTTTTGAACTTTTAACACATAATGCATTTATTATTTCTTGCTTTGATATAGTCTTTAACTATGCCATATCCAAAGGATTAATTCCAATAGTACCAAGTGGAAGTAATTTAAATGATAAATCATTAATTATGGGAATCTCAACGCTTTCAAGCTGCATTACCGTTGGAGGATTAAACACAACTACTCCTGTAATAAAACCATATAACTATTCTTCTACAGGACCTTATGGCAAATTATTAAAACCTGACTTATCTGCCGCTTGTGTGAATGTAGTTTCTTTAAATTCTGATAATAACTATATTTCAGAGAAAGATGGTGCTAAGATCTACCCAAGTAAGTTAGAGGTTCCATATAAAACTTTTACGGGTTCCTCTATTGCCACAGCTTATATTAGTGGCTTATGTGCTCTTCAATGTGAAAGGAATCCTTCTATAACTTTTAAGGATATGGTTGCTTTATTAAAAGTTGCCTGCGATCCTATTGAAGATATATCTAATGCTGTTCAGGGTGAAGGTTCAATAAATATAAATAAACTTATGAACTAAATTTTTACTTCTAAATATTAAGCAATATATTTATTTCTTACAATACTAACTTATTTATTTCATATAATACTAATTTATGAAGAACATATTATTACTAGAATGCAAAGAGCATGTACTTATATTGAAATTCTATGTATGACATGCTCTTTATTTATGTAAATAGCCAAAATCATTATTTTAACTACTGTTAATTAATATTTCACTTCATTATACTCATAATATGCTATAATTATTTACACACATTAATTTGTTGATTTTTTGCAATTTAAAAGGAAAAATACTTAGAAAGGTAGGTAGTAAACAGAATGAGCACATTTATGTTAAAAAATAATTTTCTTAAGTTCACCCCTGTTAGCAATGTATTTATAGAAAGATATATGCCACAAGCTAGAGGTGAATTTGTAAAAACTTATTTGTTGATGCTAAAGCATAATATTTCTGGCGAGTTAGGCGTTAGCTCATCAATACTAGCTTCCTCACTTAATTTATTAGAATCAGACATTATGAATGCACTGAATTATTGGAATGATCAAGGAGTTATAAAACTTACGCAAATAGATAAAATGGGAAACTTTAATGTAGAGTTCGTGGAGCTGGCTGAAGAAACAGTTAAACCCAATAACCAAGTTGATTTGTTAGAAGCTTTAGGTAGCTCTAATACTAAAGATATGCTAAAGGACATAGAAATGCTTTTGGCTAGGCCATTATCTCCAAATGAGATGTCTACTTACTTAAATTGGCAGAAAGAATTTGGCTTCTCTTCTGAATTAATTTTGATTTTAATGGAATACTGTATATCAAAAGGGAAAAGTGATTCGCGTTATATAGAAAAAGTTGCCTTATCTTGGCATGATCAAAAAATAACAACCATTGAACAAGCTCAAAATCTAATAAAGAAGACCGAAGATAAGTGGCTTAACATAAGAAAAATATTGAATTATCTTGGTATAAATAATACTGATATAATGAAACCTCAACAAGATTTAATAGAAAAGTGGATTCTTATATATAAATTTTCAAATGAAGTTGTTTTTAAAGCCTGTGATGTATGTTTCGAAAGATTAAATAGAGCAGATTTTAAATATATTGATGGGATATTAACTAATTGGAATAAGAACGATATTAAAACTCTAGAGGACATAGCCCTTAAAGATATTAGAAATACTAAAAACACTAAATATCCAAAGAATTACAAATCTAATAATAATGATAAATCGTCTCTTAAGTTCAATAATTTTGAATCAAGAGAATATGATTATGATTCATTAGAAAAAAAACTTTTAGGATGGGATAATGATGATTAAAGGCTATCAAACTGAAATTTTAAAAATATATGACAAACTTAGAGAAGATGAAGCTAAAGCTTTAAAAATCAGAAAAGAGGAAATATCTAAAAAATACCCTGAAATTATTGAGTTAGATAATAAAATTCAAAAGTTATCTTTACAAATGGCAGTTTCAATTCTAAAATCCAATGATAGTGAAAGAACAGTAGATGATTATAAAGAAAATATAACTGATTTAAGAATTAAAAAATGTGAAATGCTAGTTGAAAGAGGATATGACCCTGAATACTTAAATTTGCATTATCACTGTAATAAATGTAAAGATACAGGGTTTATAGGAAGCGTCAAATGTAGCTGCTATAAGCAAAAATTAATTAAATTATATTATAAAAATTCCGAGTTAGAAAGTACAATAGCTTATAACAACTTTGATAATTTTGATTTAAGCTTATTTTCAAGTCATAAACTTGGAGAAGAAAAATTTTCTCCAAGAAAAAATATGGAAAATAATCTAGATTATATATTAAAAGATTATCTTCCAAATTTTTCGAAGATATCAACAAATCTATTATTTTATGGCAATCCAGGCAGCGGAAAGACTTATCTGTCTTATTGCGTGGCTAAAGCTGTATTAGATATGGGCTATTTGGTTATATATAAAACATCTGATGAATTAATTAAAAACTTAAGAGAGATTAGATTTAATAACGATTCTTCTTTAGAATCATTATTACTAGATTGTGATTTACTAATAATTGATGATTTAGGTGCTGAATACCTTAATGAATTCTCAGTAACAGAACTCTTTACCATAATTAATAAAAGAATTCTTACTAAAAAGAAAATGCTCATATCAACCAATTTAACACTGCCAGGCATAACAAAACAATATAGTGAAAGAATTGCTTCCAGGCTAATTGGTGAATTTAGGCTTTGCAAATTTTATTCAGAAGATATAAGAATTAAAAAGAACTTAGAGAAAAGTAGATAAAAACTGAAGCTATAAATGTATATTCATAAATATATATTATAGCTTCAGTTTTATACTCAATTATATTATTATATGTAAACTTATATATTTGAAACCATCTTAATTATATTCCACTAGTCACACAATATAATAGAAGTTACAACCTTCATGAAAATAAAATATTTACTATCTTCTTTTTTAAATAATAAAAAAACAAGCTTCAGTTTTATACTAAAGCTTGTTTATACTTGGCGACTCAGAAGGGGCTCGAACCCTCGACCTCCGGCGTGACAGGCCGGCACTCTAACCAACTGAGCTACTGAGCCATCTTATGGTGGGCACAACAGGGTTCGAACCTGTGACCCCCTGCTTGTAAGGCAGGTGCTCTCCCAGCTGAGCTATGCGCCCATAAGATGTAAAATGGTGACTCCTAGGGGAATCGAACCCCTGTTACCACCGTGAAAGGGTGGTGTCTTAACCGCTTGACCAAGGAGCCATGCTATTGTCTTCTTCTTGAATGTCAAAACTTAATGTCCTTTAGTTATTCAAGCTGCTGACCACATAGACTATAATACCTAAATTTAGATTGCGTGTCAACACATTTTTTCATTTTTTTTATTTTTATCTGATTTAGTTAATTTTTATATCCAGTGTTTAACATCCAAGTACTATTTTAACTAACCCCTTAAACGTTAATAAATTCAATAACATACAGAGATAATACGCTTTTCACACTAATTCTTTTAACATGATTATTACTGTGATAAAATTTATGTATTATATAAATAAGGAGTGATTAAAAAATGATTTATCACGATTTAATAATTGCTGGTGGTGGTGCATCAGGTTTAATGGCTGCAATTATAGCTAAAGATTTTGGAGCAGATGTGGCTATTGTAGAAAGTACTGATAGAATCGGAAAGAAAATTCTTGCAACCGGCAACGGAAGATGCAATATTTCCAACAAAAATATTTCATATCCATATAAATGTTTTCACAGTGAAAATAGCAATTTTTTTCAAGAAGTTTTAGATAAATTTACCGTAAAAGATACTGAAAGCATGTTTTTATCTCTTGGTCTACCTATCATAGAATTAGATGGTGGTAAAATGTATCCAAAATCTCTTCAAGCCTCTTCTGTAATAGATATACTTAGGATGGCACTGGATGATAGACAAATCCCTTTATATACAAACTGTAAAATAGAGACTATAGATAAAAAAAAGAACTTTACCTTAACCACTAATAGCGATGAATATGCTAAATTTTCTTGTAGTAAGCTTATTTTGAGCTGTGGTGGAAAATCTGCTGTTAAAACTGGTTCAGATGGTTCAGGGTATAAATTAGTTAAGTCTCTAGGACATAGCATTATAGAAACTCTTCCTGGGATTGTTCAATTGAAATTAGATTATACTTACTTAAAGGCTTTATCAGGAATTAAATTTGATGGGTCTGCTTCTGTATTAGTAGATGATCAGGTTATTCGTACAGAAATCGGAGAGATCTTATTTACAGACTATGGTATCTCTGGTCCGCCAATATTACAATTATCTTCTTATGCTTCTAAGGCTCTTTCCAAAAGTTCAAGGGTAACAATACGAATTGATATGTTTCCTTATGAAAGCAAAGAAAATGTTGAAAATTTCTTCTCTACACATTTTTCTACTTTCGACTACAGGGAAATATCCTCAGCGTTAATTGGAGTTATAAATAAAAAGCTGATCTCTACAATCTTAAAAGATGTTGGAATAAAAGATATTCATGAACCTTGTTCTAATATTGACTGGAAGCATATTAATATGCTCATTGATAAATTTAAAAAGTGGGATTTCAACTGTACTGGCACCAATGGCTTCTCTAATGCTCAGGTTACTACAGGTGGCATAAATACCAAAGAGGTTAATAACTTAACCTTAGAATCTAAAGTAGTTAAAAATCTATACTTTTGCGGGGAGATTTTAGATGTTCACGGAGACTGTGGCGGATTTAATCTTCAATGGGCCTGGAGTTCTGGTTACTTAGCTGGAAAATCAGCATCTCAAAAATTCTAATCCTTTTGTTATAAAGAATATAAAAAGTTGCAGTAAAGCAAAATTAATCATCTAAGCTTTATTGCAACTTTCTTAAGTTAATCTTCCTGTGACTTTTCCCACTCAACCTCTAATACTGTGACTTCATTACCATCTGCATTTCTTATGGTATGATATGATTTTAGATTGCTGTCATCAATTTTACTTACAGTCGCAGATGATAATATACTTTCCCCATATACTGTTTCTTTTTCAAAAATTATTTTAATTCTTCTTATACTATAGTTATTGATTACTTCAAGAGGAACAGCTTCAATTGCCCACTCAACATACTTAACATTATTAACATGATTATTGGAGTCAATATCACTATACCTAATATTAAATTGTTTATTGTATTGTCCCTGATCCAATTTCTCTATTCTATCCATGCTTATATCATAATCTACATCTCCATCTACACCGTACATCTCATATTGTTCTTCTTGTATTCGTGTAGGTCTTCTTTTATTGATATCAATTAAAAAAAATAATGCAGATGCTTCCCCAATAAGGTTGTTTTTCGCATCCATAATAGTATATTTTCTTAGTCCGTAAAACTTTTTAAATCCTATCGGCTGAGTATTAATAGTTATAGTTTCACCAAATATCGGATATCTGTATATCTTTATATCATCCTTGTAAAATACCCAAGCACAGCTATTTCTTGCACAAAATTCAATCCCACCGCCAAGAGATTCTGATTGCTGAGTACCTATATCACCAATAAAATCAATTATCGATGATAATTTACATCTAAGCTTAGCATCTACTTCATAATAATGTATCTCATATTTCTTTGTAAAATTCTTGCTCATATTTACTTATTACACGCTTAAAAAATATTTATTAATCTTCATATAAGCCTTAATTATTATAGTATACCAGCTTAATAGGTATTATTTTTATGCTTGTAATAATTTCTCTCCTCCTTTACAACTATTTTTATTAGTTAAATATAAAATTATCTATTATATACTAATATTAACACAATAAACCGAAATAAAAAGAGGACTTCCTAAAAAGAAAATCCTCTTACATTAAGCCAAATATTATTATTATCTATTTAATGCTTCTAATAAATCATCTAGATTTAATCCATGTACTATTGCAGCTTCTGCTAAAGTCTCAGCTTGAGCAGATGGACACCCAACACATCCCATTCCAAAGCTCATTAACACTTGTGCCTTAGATGCGTCAGCATTAACTACGTCACCTATTGTCATATCCTTAGTTATCATACTTTCACCTTCTTTAAATATAACTTTACGTATTTATTGTTTACAATAGAATTATATTTTATACTAGGATGAAAGTCAATACCAGAGTATAACACTAGGTTATATACTATATATTATCTATTCTCATTGTTTGGTCTCTTTTAGGACCAACTCCAACTATTGAAATTTTAGTATCTGTAAATTCTGATATTCTAGCTAAATACTTCTTAACATTCTCAGGTAATTCATCATAGCTTCTAACATCTGCTACACTATCATCCCAACCATCAAATTCTTCATATATTGGCTCACACTTAGCTAAATCCTCTAAACTTGCTGGGAAATAATCTATAACTGTACCGTTAAATTTATATCCAACACATACTTTGATTTTTTCCAAGCCAGCTAAAGTATCAATTTTAGTAACAGCTAATGAAGTTAAACCGCTTACTCTAGCCGCTGTTTTAACTATAACTAAATCTAACCATCCGCATCTTCTTGATCTTCCTGTAGTTACACCATATTCGTGTCCTTTTTCTCTAATCCAATCTCCAGTTTCATCAAGTAATTCTGTTGGAAATGGTCCTTTACCAACTCTTGTAGTATACGCCTTTGTGATTCCTACTGCATTAGTAATCATATTAGGTCCTATCCCTACTCCACTGGCAACACCGCCTCCTGTTGTATTAGATGATGTTACATAAGGATATGTTCCATAATCAATGTCAAGAAGCATTCCTTGCGCACCTTCAAATAGAACACTTTTATTATTCTTAATTTCATCGTATACTCTAACAGATGTATCTTGAATAAATGGCTTTAATTTCTTAGCAAAACCTAAATACTCTTTTAGTATTTCATCAAAATTTAATGCTTCTCCACCTAGTACTTTAGTAATATAAGCATTTTTAGTTTCAACATTTTCTCTTAATTTCTCTGCAAAAACATCTTCATGCATTAAATCACAAACTCTAATTCCACATCTTTCAAATTTATCTGTATAGCAAGGTCCAATCCCTTTACCTGTAGTACCTATATCATTTTTCCCTCTAGCTTTTTCTTTTAATTTATCTAATACCTTATGATATGGCATTATAAGTTGTGCTCTATCACTTACTATTAATTTCTCAGGCGTAACTTTAACACCAACACCTTCTAAATAATCTATTTCTTCAAATAAAGCTTTTGGATCTACAACAACACCATTTCCTATTACATTCAATTTATCTTCATATAAAATCCCTGATGGTATTAAATGCAATTTATATTCCTTATCTCCAACCACTACTGTGTGGCCAGCATTATTTCCACCTTGGAATCTAACAACTACATTAGCTTCTTCTGCTAAGTAATCTGTCATCTTTCCTTTTCCTTCATCTCCCCATTGAGCTCCTAAAACAATAAATGCTGACATTTATATTGCCTCCCTTAATTATATAAAGTTTGCCTGTTAAATTTAATTTTTATATATCAATTTGGAGTTTCATTAAATATTTTAATCTCTCCTTTTAAATAGTAGCAAAGTACCTTTCTATGGTCAACTATATATCGAATAATTTTTTGCTTTTTTTATAAATAATTCGGATAATTGGCTTATATTGCTGTACTTTTGTTCATATTTTACTATTATTAATTATAATCAACATGTTTATAAATATTTTTAATGAATATTCATTAAAAACTCTAAAAGTTTCACAAAATAAATTTATTTTTATCCACATCTATTTTCCATGAAAATTATCCACAGGTTTACTCATTAGCACTTTTTCCACAGCACAACTTTATATAAAAAAACTTATTAATTTATAATTGTTTTTATTATAGACAACGCAAAATTATTTGATTACTATAAAATTAATATTAATTTTTATTAGGAGAAAATTAAATGAAAGAATTATTAATCCCTATAAGTGATGATGAGTTTAAGGATAAAATTAACATAAGATTTAATAACATAATTGACGGTTTTAATTCATTTCAGAATTTTACTCTTGAAGCCTCCGGTGTAGAAGATGGTGAAAACAAACTAATTAGCTTCGTTGAGAGAGTCTTTGAAAATAACAATTCTGAAGCTTATATTGATTTCTATATAAGCAAACTTTCGGAAAGTGATAAAAAAAAGCTTATTGAATTAATACCAATGGAAGATAAAAAAATATTGGAGCTTCACTTAAACACTATAAAACATGATGGTATTTTTTATGCACTTCGCAACAAATATCTTATTCCATTCCTAGTTCGTTTAAATACCAGAGAAACCTTTTTTGTTACCTTCTACTTTTATAATAAACCAATAACTATATGGGGAAATTATAATATGAAGTTTCCTTGTTTCTTCAATAATCAAAAAGATTTAGAGTTTTACTATGCAATTTATAACTCACTGGGCTTCAATAAATATTAATTTTATAACTATTACCTATTAAAGCCCAACTAAAAATGGATGTATATCTTTATACATCCATTAAAGTGACTTTAATATATCATTTATATAGCTACATGTTCTTTGATTTTTCGGCACACTTGTCTATAGCTTGTATTACACTATTCCTGAATCCAAGTCTTTCTAATTCAACAACTGCCTCAATTGTAGTTCCAGCTGGTGAGCAGACTGCATCTTTTAACTCTCCAGGATGCTTTCCTGTCTCTAATACCATTTTAGAAGACCCTAGAACACTTTGCGCTGCCATTTTATAAGCTTTAGCTCTCGGTATACCTAATTTCACTGCTGCATCTGCCATGGCTTCTATAAACATATATACATATGCAGGAGAAGATCCACATAATGCTGTAAATGCATGAAAATCTTTTTCTTCTAATTGAACACATTCTCCAAAGCTTTGAAATATTTTAACACAATAATTTAACTCTTCATCACTTATGTTTCCATTCGGGCATACTGCTGACATTGCTTGCCCAACTAATGCTGGTGTATTTGGCATAGTTCTAATTATTTTAGCATTTTCGCCAATCCATTCTTCCATATTGCTTATGCTGATTCCTGCTGCTATGGTAATGATTAATTTGTCTTTGCTTAATTCTGATTTAATTTTACTTATCATTTCTTTATACATAAAAGGTTTAACTGCCAAAATTATAACATCAGATTCTTTTGCTACTAATTTACTATCTAATGTCGTCTCTATTCCAAATTGATCTTTTAATTTTTTAGCAGATTCTTCTGTCTTCGTAGAAACGATTATATCATCAGCCTCTAAAAACTTTGATTTAATTAATCCTCCTACCATCGCACTTCCCATATTTCCGCAACCTATAAAACCAACTTTTTTATTCATGTTTTAACCCCCATTAAAATTTTTTAGTTAAAATTGAAATTTTACTATTTTATATGAATATATTAATCTTAATCCATCATAATCATGGAATAGCTTGTATTAAAAATGGCAAACTATAATTAAATACGAAGGGAGGAATATATATGAAAGATACTTCTTTAATATATAATAATTCTTTATTAAGCCCGAAGGATTTTATTACTGCCATTTTATATCCTGAGCCAAAAGAACAGCTTCCCACATGTGAGCTTGAAGAAAGTCCAGAATTTTATTACATTAATATTAACTCATTTTATGATAATAAGCATATATTAGAAATGTCTTACAAAAATAATTTTTTAATTTTAAAAATATTTCTTAATAATAATGATTCTAAAAATTTTCTTTATCAAAAAATTTTCTATTTATCTAAGATTGATTTAAATAATATATTGCTTCATGATCATAAAGACAGCATAAAATTAATAATCTCAAAGATATCCTAATAGACTATATTTGCATAAATACATTCAAAGATATAAGAAATTAGACTTCTTATATCTTTTTATTTATCAATATTATTTCTTATTTTTTTTATTTTATTCTCTGTGAATTACATCTAAATTACCAAATTTACTGTATTGTCCAAGCCACGCAAGTTTAACAGTACCAACTGGACCATTTCTTTGTTTTGCCATTATGCATTCACCAATGTTCTTATCCTCAGTTTCTTTGTTATAGTATTCATCTCTATATAGAAACATAACCACATCAGCATCCTGCTCTATAGACCCTGATTCTCTTAAGTCAGATAACATTGGCCTATGATCTGCTCTTTGCTCTGGAGCACGCGATAACTGTGATAATGCTATCACTGGGCATTCCATCTCTTTTGCTAATGCTTTAATAGATCTAGATATCTCAGATACTTCCTGTTGTCTGTTATCTGTGCCAGTTCCCCCTGACATGAGCTGCAAATAGTCTATAA
>JAEZKY010000077.1 GCA_023435985.1 Bacillota bacterium
ATCTATATATTTTATGCTGATAATAAGAAAGTGTACTTAAAGCTTACATATAATAAATTTAAAAGTAAATTTCAGGCACATGGACTTGCTATTTATTTGATTATATATTAGTAACATTAATTTAATAAAAGATTATTGAATGGTCTAGAATGGTGATAAAAAACATAAATTAGAAAGTATGATATATAGATAAATGTTCAAGGAGAGGTATAATGTGGACTTAAAATCAGATATATTTAAAGATTTGAGTTATGAGAAATTTAAAGAACTAGCCAAAAGTGATAAGTTAAATAATATAGAAAAGGTTGGTTTTCCAATTGAATATAGGCAGGATAAAGAGAAATTCATACTTGAGGATATAATAACTAAGCTTGGAATAGAAGATGGCAGAAATAAAACAATTTTAGATATTGGATGCGGATGTAGTAACTTAACTTTAATGTTAATTGAATACTGCAAGACAAATAAGCACAAGTTAATACTCATTGATTCAGAAGAAATGCTGAATAATCTTCCAGAATATGATTTCATATTAAAAGTTAAAGGATATTATCCTAAAACCTGTGAAAAATTCATAGAAAATTATAAAGGAAAAATTGATTGTATTATAACTTATAGCGTAATTCAATATGTATTTAATGAACTAAGCATATTTGATTTTATTGATACATCATTAACGCTTCTAAAAGAGCTAGGAGCAATGCTTATTGGAGATATTCCTAATATATCAAAAAGAAAAAGATTTTTTGCATCTAAGGAGGGAATAAAGTATCATCAGAATTTTACAGGCAGGAGGGAGCGGCCAATAGTAAAGTTTAACGATATTGAAGCAAAAAATATGGATGACTCAGTTGTAATGTCAATTATTCAAAGGTGTAGGCTGGCAGGATTTGATAGTTATATACTGCCTCAGGATAAAAAGCTTCCAATGGCAAACAGGAGAGAAGATATATTAATTATAAAACCTTAATTTAGGAGGATAAATAAATGGATAAAAATAAAAAATTAATAATTATTGGTGATAGCGCATTTGCGCAAATAGCATATGAATATTTTACTTATGATTCTGATTATGAGGTTGTAGCCTTTTCTGTTGAAAAAGATTATTTAAAAGATAAAGAAATACTTGGATTACCAGTTATTCCTCTTGAAGATATAGAAAAGTTGTATGACCCAGAGAATCACTATGTTTTTGTTGCGACAGTCTATAAGAAATTAAATAGATTAAGGACGAGGTTAATGAAGGAATGTAAGAATAAAGGGTATAAATTAGCTTCATATATTAGTTCACATGCTTTTGTATGGAAAAATGTAAAGATGGGAGAGCACTGCTTTATATTTGAAAACAACGTGGTGCAGCCATTTGTTGAATTGGGTAATAATACTGTCTTATGGAGTGGAAATCATATTGGTCATCATTCAAAGTTTGGAGATAACTGCTTTGTAGCATCTCATGCAGTTGTATCTGGATTTTGTAATATAGGTGATAATTGTTTTATAGGAGTCAATGCAACGATAATAAATAATATTAAAATAGGAAGTGACTGTATTATTGGGGCAAGTGCTTTAGTTTTAAAGGATATTGAGAGTGGTAAAATTGTAAAAGGTAAAGCATCTGATGTGGAATTTTTATCTGAAAGAACAAAGAATTCTTTAAAGGAATGATTTTATGAAATGGAATAAGCAAGGATTAATATTTTCACCTAAAGGTGAATTTGAGTGGATGCAGAGCTATGCACTCATCCCAACTGCAGATATTATAAGTAATGACACTATAAGAATTTATTTTGCCACACTGGATAGAGAAATGTATGGTAGAATCGGCTATATTGATGTGGACATGTTAAACTTAAAAAATATAAAAAATATAAGTGAGAAGCCAGTCTTAGATATAGGAGATATTGGGAGCTTTGACGATTCTGGGGTTAATCCATCCTGCATCTTAACAGTGGATAACAAGAAATATTTATATTATTATGGGTGGCAAAGATGTGAAAGAGTACCTCATATGCTTTTTGCAGGTTTAGCTACAAGCGAAGATGGGGAGAATTTTACTAAAGCCTCCAGGGTACCTGTTCTTGATAGAACGAAAGAAGAACCGTATTTGCGTTCTGCAACCAGCATAATAGTAGAAGATAATATTTTTAAATGCTGGTATGTTTCTGCTATAAACTGGATTCTAGTAAATGATAAAAGCTATCCTAAATATGTTATAAAATATGCCTATTCATATGATGGAATTGAATGGATTAGTGAAAATCATACATGTATAAGCTTTAAGAATGAATATGAATATGGTTTTGGAAGACCATGGGTTGTAAAGGAAAATGATATGTATAAAATGTGGTATTCAATAAGAAGTACCAATGAACCATATAAAATTGGATTTGCAACATCAAAAAATGGGCTTGATTGGACAAGACTAGATGAAGAAGCAGGAATTGAAAAATCGGAAAGTGGCTGGGATTCAGAAATGATTTGTTATCCTAATATAGTAAAATTCAATAGTAAAACTTACATGTTTTATAATGGAAACAGGCATGGTAAGACAGGCTTTGGCTATGCAATTTTGGAGGAGTAATTATTTAATGGATTTAGAAGTGTATAGTGAAGATAAAAAAAGCATTTGGAATGAATTTGTAATGAAAAGTAAAAACGCTACATTTCTTATTGTTAGAGAATATATGGATTATCATAAAGATAGATTTACTGATATGTCTCTTATGTTTTACGACAATAAGAAAAATTTGATAGGGATACTTCCAGCAAATATAGAAGGTAATGAGCTTATAAGTCATGGCGGGTTAACCTATGGTGGCTTTATATTTGATAAGAAAATGAAAACAACTACTATGTTAGAAATGTTTAATTTATTAATTGATTTTTGTAAGGGGAAAAATATTAAAACAATCTTATATAAGCCTATTCCTTATATTTATCATGAAATTCCTTCACAGGAGGATTTATATGCATTATTTATAAATAATGCTAAACTCCATATTAGAAATATTTCATCTTCAATAAAATTAGGTAAAAAGAATGATTATGAAACCAGAAGGAAAAGGCAGATAAATAAGGCCTTAAAAAATAATATAATTGTCTTAGAAACTAATGACTATGATAGATATTGGGTAATTTTAGAGCAGAATCTCATGGAAAAGCATGAATCAAGACCTGTTCATACAGTAAATGAAATTAAAAATCTGGCTAGTATCTTTCCTAATAATATAAAGTTGTTTTGTTCTTACAAAGATAATACTTTATTAGGCGGAGTAGTAGTTTATGAAAATAAGGAAAATGTTCATGTTCAATATATATCGGCATCAGAAGAGGGTAAAGCAACAGGTGCTTTAGATATTATTTTTGATAAGCTAATTAATGAAATTTATAAGGACAAAGAATATTTTGATTTTGGTATATCAAATGAAAACAAGGGAAGATATTTAAATGAAGGCTTAATAAATCAAAAGGAAGGCTTTGGGGCATCGGCTGTGGCATATGATCAATATATACTTTATTTATAAGATAAAATTACCTATCAATATAAATAATTTCAACAATTATTGGACTTAAGCTTATATCAAAACATTGAAGTTAGGCACTATCAAATAAATAACGAGTCCAAAATAGCCTTGCAAATGGACTTGCTATTTATTTGATAGTATCGTATATTAAACTTCGATTGATATAAGCTTAAGTTTAGTAAATGATGCAATTACTCTAATAATATATTTATAAATTTAGTGTAACAACTTATATATTCATCTTTAAGTTTCAGTACTTCTTCATTATTTTCAGCTTCATTATTATATTGTTCAATAAATCTAATGAGGTCTCCATTATATTCTTTATACCATGCTAAAAGACTTTGTAGAAGCTCTCTTTTATCTTTAAGAAAAAATCTATTTTCATACGAAGAAATAATCAGCTTAAAAAAGTCAAGTGAAGCCCAGAAAGCTAAAGTGGTATCTTGAATACTTTGAGAATCGTGAATCCTAAAATTACTTAAAGGTTCAGAAATATACATCATATTTCCTTTTTGCAATAACTTAAGCCATAAGGATATATCACCTAAACAGTATATTTGGTATTTATCATAGTCGATTAAATTATAGTTTTCACAGTCAAATTCCAAGGCTTTTCTTTTAAACATAGCAGTAGTCAGTTCACCAATATAGTTAATCATTGATAAAAGAAGTTTTTTTCCAGCTTCTTCTCCGGTTAAGAAAGTATCATAAGAATATTGACAGACAGTTCTAAAATTATCGTTATAATAATTACCATTCTCGTCAATCATTTTTCTATAACTTGTTACTAGAGAGAGGGTATCATCATAAAGAAAATAATCAATCATTTTAGCTATTTTATTAAAGTCCCAAAGATCATCGTGTAATAAATAGTTTATATATTCACCTGATGACTCTTTAAAACACTTATTAACATTAAGCTTACCTCTATGACCAAGTGGACCGCCATTGTTAAAATACTTAATTTTATTGTTTTTTAACATATATTGTTCAATCAAAGCTTGTACATCATTAGTAGTACTATCATCACATATAATAATTTCAGTATTTCGGTATGTTTGGTTTAGTGCGGAGTCAAGTGCAGACTTTAGATATTTAGTTTGATTGTAAGCAGGAATTAATATGCTGACTAAAGGAAATATGTCTTTAGAGTAAGTATCCAGGAACTTATTGCGATATTTTTCAAAGCCGTTTGTTGTATTTACAATTCCGCAATCATGAATGCACCACGGAAATTTTTGATTAGGAACTACTACCTTAAAGCCCTTTTTCATAAATTCAATGCTCTGTGAGGCATCATAAAAATGCCATCCATCAAAAATATCTTCCATCCAGGGAAGATCATATTGTGTTATCATCATAAATCCATCTATTCCTTTTACTTCGGAATATAAATCATCAATTTCATTAAAAATTAATAAGTCCATGGTTCCGCTATGACTGTCGTAGACTTTTCCTACTTTTTTGGAATCCTCCCACCATATTCCTGATACTGGAATGATTTTTGCTCCAACCATACCAATAAGCCCTATATTTGAATCTTCTTTAAATATATTTAATATTTCATTTATAAAATTGTTATTTTGTATATAAACATCTTGATGAAGATAAACCTTATATTTAGAGTCACTTTTTTGAATTGCTTCATTATATGCAGAAGCTATACTTTTGGCGTCTCTTATAGCTATTATTTCAATTTCAATACCACTAGGTACTTGAAGTTTATTAATATACGATAGACTTCTTTCATATAAAGCTTCATCATCTACACAAGTAATAAATGCAATTTTATTTTCATTTATATTTATCAACATTTGATACTACACCTTCCCGTAACAGCTTAGTTACTTGAAACTACTTTTATTATATTAATATAATAAAGAGTTCATCTAGTTAGTTTTTAAGATAGTGTTTAGAAAATTTCTCAAATATTCTTCATTTAATATAAAAGTACCTTGATAATATGGCATATTGGAGTGTCCGGAAAGACCTCCATCTAGAAAATAGTATTTTAATTCAGATATACCAGCTATAGTTGAGTACCATGGTGATTGAATGTTCTTTGGCTGTATAAATATTATATTTGCATTTTTATTTGCAAATATTACATTTGTAAGTCCAGCACCAGATGCACCAGCTATGAATTCTGCTTCAGAAAAAGTCTGCAATTGATCATGAAAAGACATATCTTGAGGAAATATAATTTCGTAACCAAAGGATTTAAAAATATTTTCTACTTCAATTTGATTTTCTAACCTTGGTATGGGAGATTTTCTTCTTGAAATATATAATTTTCTATGAAGATTATTGTTTTGTATTGATAAATTTTTATTTAGAGGTTTAATAGCCAAATCATCAATGATAATATCTTCATATTTTACTAAAAAGCCTGGTTTTAGATTCAATGGATAGATCGCTAAATCTGAAATGTATATTAGTTTATTCACTTTATAATTATAACCGCTAATTAAAGGGATAATCTCTCTTCCTTGCTTATTTAACATTTCCAATTCTTCTTTTAACTGAGGTATAGTAAGACAAATCGCATCAACTAATATTGGAATGTGGTTATATTCGGAAATTTCATTTACAAGTAATAATTTAGAAGCTACTTCAATTTGAAAGTGGGAGTAATTAGAAGAGGCACTGGAAGTAAGCATTATTCCTTCCTTAATAATTTTAGATGATTCAGTATAACCAATAAAAGCTTGACCATTTCTCATGTCAAAAATGTTATTGCCTCTAAAATCAAATTTATTTTCATAATTCTTAAATGCTAAATCATAGATACAAAAATTTTTATCATCAAAAATTATAGGGTTAGCACCAATTAAATTTACATTAGATAATTCAGCTGTATAAGTTTCGGGAAATTTACTATTTATAGAAGCAATAGCTTCGGTATTATCACTATAATTTGGCAAGTATATTTTCTGAGGATGTGCTTCTTTTATAACAGAATATTTATAATTATGAGAAGTACAATATTCTTTACAAGTAATATTTGTTAAAACTTTTTGGACAGGCATTAATTATAAGCCACCTTTCAATCTGTCAATAATATCTTAAGATTAAATTTTTATTATATATGTGAATATTAACTTTAAAATATTAAATGAATTTTTAGAATTATTTGCTTCATTTAGAATAGAATTATTTAAATCAAAAATCATATAAAATTAATACATTTTATGAATTGAACAATATTAATGTTACATAAAATTTAATAATAGAATTTATAGTGTTACGAATTTAATAGAAGTGTGCAGGTTAATATAAAGTAGGAGGGACTGCACTTAAGAGATATATACTTATTTAAATTGTGTTAAAAAGTTTCTTACAAGTTCTGCATTAGGTTCAAATGCATTCTGCCAATATCTATAAGGGGTTATTTTAGATAATTCTGCATCTAAGAAATAAGATTCTTGCCCTAATATGCCTGATATATTAGAAATCCAAGGTGATTCTATGGCCTTAGGCTGTATACATATGATTTTTGCATTTTTATTTGCAAATAGAATATTTGTAAAGCCAGCACCATATGGACCAGCTATGAATTCAGCTTCTGAAAATATCTTCAATTTATCTGCAAAAGACATAAATTCAGGATAGATGATTTCATAACCATGCTCAGTGAAAATCTGCTCAATAATATCTTGATTTTCTAATCTAGGATTGCCTGAATTTCTTCTAGAGATATAAATTTTCTTAAATATGTTGTTATTTTCAATTGCTAAAGTTTTATTTAGCGGTTTAATACATAAATCATTTAAAACGGAATCTTTGTAATGGAGTGGATAACCTCTTTTTATTTCAATTGGATACATTACTAAATCTGAAAGATATATAAGCTTTTTTACATTATAACAGTTTCCCTTTTTTAGATAGATTATTTCGTGATTATTTTTATTTAACAGCTGTAATTCTTCTAGGTAATGAGGTATACTAAAGCAAATTTCATCAATTAATAGTGGAATATCAGCATATTCTTTAAATTCATTAATAAGACATAATTTAGAAAGCACTTCTGTGTGAAAATGAGAGAAGTTAAAAGCACATCCCGATGTAAGCATTATACCTTCTTCAATACTCAAAGCAGGATCGTCATAACTAATACATGTAATATCCTTATCTACATATACTGTATTGTTAATTTTTAAATCAAATTTTTTCTCATCATCTTTAAGTGCGATATCATAAATGCAATAATTATCTTTATCAAAAATAATATAATTAGCACCAATTATATTAACATCACTTAATTCGGAAATAAGGATCTCAGGGTATGGCACATCTATAGTACTAATAAAATCTTTGGTATCTCTATAATTTGGTATATATAGTTTTTGAAGATGCTCGTTCTTTATAATGGAATATTTCATATTATGAATATCGCAATAGTTTTTACAGGAAATATTATTTAATTTTTTTTCAATGGTCATTTATTACACCTCTATTTAATAATATTTTGGATTTTTGATTGTATTTCTGTTAAGCACAGGAAGGTAATTAAATTTTAAAGAATTATTCAGTATATACTATGATGATTCATTATAGTTGAATACAAAAAGTACATTACTTTATTCTGATGAAGGAGTTATTCACCATTATTTCGCATAACCTTTCTTCTGCTGCATATAAGTATATAAAAAATGATTTATACCCATAAAATAAAATATACAGGCAGATGGATTCGTTATTTTTTGAGTGCGTCTTATATGTCTTGTACTTATTTTATATAAAATATTAAGACTTGAGATTATGCCTAAATAGCTAAAATTTTTAAAGCAAGCAATTAATAAAGGAGTAATAGATGAAAGTTGTTATATTAGCAGGTGGATTTGGCACAAGGATTTCAGAGGAAAGTCACTTGAGGCCAAAGCCTATGATTGAAATAGGAGGCATGCCTATTTTATGGCATATAATGAAAATATATTCTCATTATGGATACAATGATTTTATAATTTGCTGTGGATATAAATCACACGTGATTAAGGAGTATTTTTCAAATTACTATTTATATGGAAGCGATGTTACCTTTAATTTTGATAAAAATAATAAGATGACTGTACACAGTAATTTTTCAGAACCTTGGAAAGTTACATTGGTGGATACAGGTCTTAATACTATGACAGGAGGGCGAGTTAAAAGAATACAAAAATATATCAGTGATTCCACATTTATGCTTACCTATGGAGATGGAGTCAGTGATGTTGATATTTCTGAGTTAGTTAAATTTCACAAAAGTCATGGAAAGATGGCAAGCATGACAGCAATAAATATTGAACAGAGATTTGGAGTTCTTGATATAAATAAAGATAATGTGATCAATTCTTTTAGTGAAAAGAATGATAATTGTGGAAGCATGATTAATGGCGGTTTTATGGTACTAAGTACTAAAATTTTCAATTATATTGAAGGTGATGCTACAGTATTTGAAAAAGCACCTCTAGAAACAATTGCTAAGCTTGGACAACTTATGGCATACAGACATAAAGGCTTTTGGAAGTGCATGGATACACAACGAGATAAGCAGCAGCTTGAAGCTTTATGGGAAAGTGGTGAAGCTCCATGGAAAAAATGGTGACAACCCTTGAGTTTTATAAAGGGAAGAAAGTTTTAGTAACAGGCCACACTGGATTTAAAGGAGCCTGGCTTTGTAAAATACTTGTACAAGCTGGTGCGGAAGTTACAGGGTATTCTTTAAATTCACCTATAAAACCAAGTTTGTTTGAGTTATCTGGAATTGGAAAGAGGTTAAATTCCATAATTGGAGATATTAGAGATTTAAAAAGACTTATGGAGGTGTTAGGTAAATATAAGCCGGAAATAGTATTTCATCTTGCAGCGCAGCCTATTGTGCGTGATAGTTACAAAGATCCGGTTTTAACTTATGAGACTAATGTAATGGGAACAGTAAACATACTTGAATGTATCAGAAAAAATGAATGTGTAAAATCATTTTTAAATGTTACAACAGACAAAGTGTATAAAAACAATGAATGGGAATGGGGATATCGTGAAAATGAGCAATTAGATGGCTTTGATCCTTATTCTAATAGTAAGTCATGCTCCGAACTTGTTACGCATAGTTATAAAAATTCTTTCTTTGCAGAAGGAAAAACTGCTGTCTCTACAGCAAGGGCTGGCAATGTGATAGGAGGAGGGGATTTTGCAAGTGATAGAATAATTCCAGACTGTATTAGAGCTGCTGAAAGAAAACAACCTATTAGTATAAGAAATCCGTATTCAATCAGGCCATATCAGTATGTTTTAGAAGCAATAGGAGCATATATTTTGATAGCACAAAAGCAATATGAAGATATGAAATATTCAGGATATTATAATGTTGGTCCTAATGAGGATGATTGTATAAAGACTATAGATTTAGTAAAATTATTCTGCAAAAAGTGGGGAGAAGGTATGAGTTGGCAAGATAAATTTATTGAAGGGCCTCATGAAGCAAGCTTTTTAAAATTAGATTGTTCCAAGATAAAAACTGTATTTGGCTGGAAGCCAACATGGAATGTAGAAACTGCAATAGAAAATACCGTCGAGTGGGCAAAATGCTATTTAAAAAAAGATGATATAAATGAATGTATGAATAGACAGATTATAGAATTTTTCTATAAGGGAGAATAAGATATGGCAGATGAGCTAGTTAGGGAAAAAGACAAAGCGGAGATTTTAAGACTTGTCAGTGAATACTATGATAAATACCATAAAAAAACTAATTATAAAAGGGGAGAAAGAATTCCTTATGCAGCTAGAGTTTATAATAGTGAAGAAATGGTAAATCTTGTGGACAGTTCACTTGAATTTTGGCTTACAGCAGGAAGATATACCATGAAGTTTGAAACTGAATTTGCTAAGTTATTAAACATAAAATATTGCAGTTTAGTTAATTCAGGTTCAAGCGCTAATTTAATTGCTTTTATGGCACTTACTTCACCGCTTTTAGAAAATAGAGCTGTTAGAAAGGGAGATGAAGTAATTACTGTTGCTGCAGGATTTCCGACTACAGTAGCACCTATAATTCAATTTGGTGCAATACCAGTTTTTGTAGATGTCACAATTCCACAGTATAACATTGATGTGACAAGGCTTAAAAAGGCTCTTTCAGATAAGACAAAGGCAATTATGGTGGCTCATACATTAGGAAATCCGTTTGATTTAAGTTCAGTTAAAGATTTTTGCAATAAAAATAATTTATGGCTCATTGAAGATAATTGTGATGCTTTAGGGGCAAAATATACAATAAATGGAGAAGAAAAGTTTACTGGTACTATAGGAGATATTGGTACTTCAAGCTTCTATCCTCCACATCACATGACTATGGGTGAAGGAGGAGCAGTATATACAGATGACCCACTACTTAATAAAATAATTCGTTCACTTAGAGACTGGGGAAGAGATTGTGTCTGCCCGCCAGGAATGGATAACTATTGCAATCACCGTTTTGATAAACAATATGGTGAATTGCCATTAGGTTATGATCATAAATATGTATATTCACATTTTGGTTATAATTTAAAGGCAACTGATATGCAGGCTTCCATTGGATGTGCACAGATTAAAAAATTACCAGCATTCATTAAAAAAAGGCGTAAAAACTTTAAAGAATTAAAAGAGAAATTAGTAGAATTAGAAGATAAGCTTCTTCTGCCCATACCTTGTCAGAATTCTAATCCAAGCTGGTTTGGTTTTCTTATTACATGCAAAAAAGGAGTAGATAGAAATAAACTTGTTCAATATATTGAAAGCAAAGGTGTTCAAACTAGAATGCTGTTTGCAGGAAATTTAATAAAACATCCATGTTTTGATGAAATGAGGGCAGATGGCAATGGATATCGCATAGTTGGGAGTCTTGAGAATACAGACAAAATTATGAGAGATAGTTTTTGGGTAGGAGTGTATCCAGAAATGAGTAATAATATGATAAATTATATAGCAGATACAATTAAAGAGGCAGTTAATAAACAATTATGAAGGGAACTGTAATGTGAAAATAAGTGATTATATTGTATCTTTTCTTATAGAGAGAGGAATTAGTGACGTATTTGGATATCCAGGTGGAATGGTAACACATCTTATGGATTCTTTTAATAAATATAAAGAATCCATTTCAATACACCTAAATTATCATGAACAAGGAGCTGCATTTTCAGCTTGTGGATATGCACAAGTTTCAAATAAATCTGGAGTTGCATATGCTACTAGCGGACCAGGAGCTACAAATTTAGTTACCGGTATTGCAAATGCTTATTTTGATTCGATACCATGTATTTTTATTACAGGTCAGGTTAATACTTATGAAGCAAAAGGAAATCTGCCCATAAGGCAAAAAGGATTTCAGGAAACTGATATTGTAAGCATTGTAAAGTCTATTACAAAATATGCAGTAAAGATTGAAAATGAAAGAGATATTAAGTATGAACTCGAAAAAGCATTTTATCTAAGTAGCAATGGTAGAAAAGGACCAGTCTTAATTGATATTCCAATGAATATTCAAAGAGCTGATGTTATTTTAGAAGACTTAAGATGTTATGAAGAAAATAAAAGTAAATTAGATAATTTTGACTATAATGATATGAAAAGTACTATGCTCAAAATGCTTAAAAGTTCTAAAAAGCCAGTCATTTTAGCTGGAAATGGTATCAATATTGCAAATGTTGTTAAAAATTTTAGAAAACTTGTAAATCTAGCAGGAATTCCTGTTGTCACGAGCATGATTGGAAGAGATGTACTACCTAGTAACACTAAAAATAATTATGGATTTATAGGTGCTTATGGGCATAGATGTGCAAATTTTATAATATCAAATAGTGATTTAATTATAAGCTTAGGCTCTAGAATTGATTGCAGGCAAACAGGAAATAATCTTAAAATTTTTGCAGAGAAAGCGAAACTTTTAAGAGTGGATGTAGATAATTTTGAACTCACAAATAGAATAAAAGCTGATGAAATATCAATTTTAGCAGACTTAGAGAAAATGATTCCAATGTTAAATGCAAATGAATTTAAATTAAAGGCCAATTATAAAAAATGGATAGATGCATGTACTAAAATAAAAAAGGAGCTTAAAGATATTGATTCACAATATGAAAACAGCGTTGTAAAAGAGTTTTCTAGTATTGTTCCAGATGGCTCTATTATAACAACCGATGTCGGTCAAAATCAGGTGTGGATAGCGCAGTCTTTTGTAATTAAGAACAATCAAAGAATGCTTTTTTCTGGAGGGCATGGTGCAATGGGGTATTCACTTCCATGCGCGATTGGTGCATATTATGGAAGCAGAAAAAGTGTTATTTCTTTCAATGGAGATGGCGGATTGCAGATGAATATTCAGGAGCTTCAATTTATAGCAAGAGAAAATATCCCTGTTAAAGTAATATTGCTTAATAATAAATCGTTAGGAATGATTCGCCACTTTCAAGAAATGTACCTAGATTTTAATTTTGTACAAACTAAAAAGGAGAGGGGATATACAACACCTGATTTTCAAAAAATAGCAAAGGCATATGGCTTGCCATATATAAAAATAAATTCAATAGAAGAAATTTCAAAGTGTGTAAATGCATTAGCAGATGAAAATCCTTGTTTTATAGAGATTTGTTTAACTGATACTACTTATTTATATCCGAAACTAGCTATAAATAAACCCATATATGATCAAGATCCTGCCTTGGATAGAGAAATGTTTAATAGGCTGATAAAAATTTGCGATATTTGAATTAGTAGAGCTAGTAATTATCTAGTTCTACTAAATCTATGATTTAGCACGCCAAAGGATGATGATAAGTTATGAAAAATGTAGTAATAACTGGTTCTACTAGCTTTATAGGAATACATATAATTAAAGAATATCTTAAAAATGATTGTAATGTTATAGCTGTAGCCAGACCTAATTCAAAAAACTTAAATAGATTACCTAAAAGTAATTTATTAACGATTATTGAAATTGATATGAAAGAAATAGATAGGATTACAGAGAAAATCAAAATTGAAAAAGCAGATATATTTTATCATCTAGCTTGGAATGGTACGAGATTACCATATCGAAATGATACCTCTATTCAAGAAGAAAACTATTATTTTGCAATAAAGGCAATGAGAGCAGCTAAATTATTAGGATGTGATACATTTATAGGAGCTGGCTCCCAGGCTGAATATGGTAAATGCATAGGGGAAATTAGCGAAACTCACAGTTCAAAGCCAACAGATGAATATGGAAAAGCTAAATTAAAAGCTTATGAGACTCTTAGAAAAATTGCAGTGAAAAATAACATTAAATTTATATGGGCAAGAATATTTAGTGTGTATGGGATTTATGATTATAAGGAAACACTTGTTATGTCAGTATTGCACAAGATGATAAAAAATGAAAATGTACAATTAACTAAATGTGAACAAATGTGGGATTTTATTTACGTAGAAGATTTAGCAAGGGCAATGTATCTGCTAGCAAATGCTTCCTGCTTTGATGGAATATATAACATGGCAAGTGGAGAAAGCAGAAAACTTAAAGAATTTATAATAGATATGAAAAATACTTGCAAATCGAAGAGTAAACTGCAATTTGGAGCAATACCTTATAACAATGAAACAGCAGCAGGGTTTGAACCGCTTGTAGATAAATTGAAACAGAATACAGGATGGTCTTGTAATGTGAGTTTTATAGATGGCATAAAAAAAATAATAAAATTCATGAATTATAATATTGAATGTGAGTAACTAAATGTGCAGAATAAATTAAAGATATTCTGCACATTTAAATTTATTAACCAATTCCTATACTTTTAAAATAGTTTCTATTATATAGTATACGCGAATCATTAGGCCTAAATTTGGCAGCAATTTCATTATGCTCATACGCTAATTTATGATCTCCAAGTCTATCATAGCAAACACATAGTTGTAAATGAGGTAACCATGTCCAACATGCATCATTGAAAAATCCCCAGCTGTCTTTTGGCTTTTCTAGTTTTGTAGCCTGTTCATACCAAAAAACTGCCTGCTTATATTTCTTTTCATGTAAAAAAGAAAAGCCTATTTTACAGCAAGCTTCAGCTCTAGGAGTGTCATATTCGAAGCTCCTAAATGCATATCTTCTCCCATCTTCTACCTTATCTATTGATTGATAATAGTCACATATCTTTTCACAGACTCTGATATTATCTTCAAACCAGCCTTGCTTTGAATCCAAGAATTTATTATAGTATTGCAATGCCTCATCAAACATTCTATGGTCATATAATTCATTACCGTAGTAGAGAATATCTCTTGGTGTAAATACAACTCCTTCTTTTAATTTATTCTGATAAATTTCGAGATTTCGCTTTGGAGTTTGCTTTAACTTCCTGTGAGTTATTGCAATTTCGCTGTTAATTATATTTCCTCCAACTGCTAGATATTCGTGGACAAAGCCAAACCATTGAAAATTATTACTCCTCTTAACTAGGCGATTACGTCTGTAACTTGCAGTAACATTTCCATATTCATCAAAAGCTGTATTATACTTAGCAGTTACAGAATCAACAGCAGGATCTAAAGTTTCTTTTAAGGCTTTGAATTTTTCGCCATCTTCAGGCAATACAACATCATCAGCGTCTAACCACAAAATATAATCTTTAGTAGCGTTACTAAAAGCAAAATTTCTTGCGGCAGAAAAATCATCAATCCATTTAAAATCATAAATTTTTTCTGTATATTTTTTAACAATTTTTTTTGTTTTATCATCAGAGCCAGTATCAACAATTATAATTTCATCAACTATATTTTTTACTGATTCCAAGCAGTTTGCAATTACATCTTCTTCATTTTTAACTATCATACAAAGACTAATAGTTATCAAATAACCACCTTCTTTAAAGTTTTACACTATATAATATGGCAGTAAAAATTTTTTGACACAGGTTGAACGTCTAATAAAAGGTCTAATTTTACTTTTGGTAAGCAGTAGTAGTTAATTACAAAGAAATTATGAAGAACTACCTTGTTTTAACATATGTAAAATATTGTATTTTGATATGGGATGAAAAAAGATTCCGTTTTATTGAAAAACAAAAAGATGAGGTGCTGTCTCACTAAATATGAACCGTTAATGCGACAGCACCATAAGGATTAAAAAATTATTAGAAAGCTATACAGTTTAAATATCTATTAGTTGCGCTGGCAGAAGTGACATTAGTTGTTGTTAGAAAAACAAGCCTTACGTCATAGGTCGTTGTCCCTGTTGTTGTTGCCGTGTCAACATAAGTGTTGCCGACAGGGAAACGTTGAGTTCCAGCACTTGCGATTGATCGGTCAACTTCTCTCATGGCAACCAAAGTACCATTACTGTATAGTCTTAATTGGAAGACTATAGTAGAATTCGCTGTAGTAATTACCTGAACTCCAACTGTAAAATCAACTTTAACATTTTGACCAGATGTCGTACTTATATTTGTACTTACTACTGAAGTTTCAGTGCCAATAGTAATAGGAGTAGAAAGTGTACCCCCGGCATCGGTGAAGGCTAGTTGCGGTGCACCAGTAGGTCCAGTTACACCGGTAACTCCAGTAGATCCGGTAGAACCTGTGGCTCCGGTAGAACCTGTAGCTCCAGTAGATCCAGTAGAACCTGTGACTCCGGTTACACCAGTAGCGCCGGTAGATCCAGTAGAACCTGTAACTCCAGTAGC
>JAEZKY010000080.1 GCA_023435985.1 Bacillota bacterium
TAAATATTAAAATCCTCTTATAAAATTAAAGACAGTTAAATAATAAGTGCCTCGGTAGATATCTACGGCATTCATTATTTTCAAGAAAGCCATTCAAGATGACCTGCGTTATCTCGAATGGCTTTTATTTATGGTTATTGACATAAAGAAGATATTAAAATTACAATAATTTGTATTCGAAGTATGGCAACAATTCGTATAAAAAATCATAGTAAAAATTAAATATTCGCATTACACTTTGATGGGTTTTAAACATTAATTTGACTCGTCATGTATAGAGCAGTGAAGATATAATATCTGGATTTATATCATGACCTTAAAATGAAATATCTTTTAGAACAGCCGAGATCTGGTACATTTTGCAAAACTTAATAGTATTTGCAACTAGATGATTATACTTTAGCATTTTTTTTATTTTCCCATTCTCTAAACAATTCATCAACTATAAATTCAGAACTTTCAGCCCATAAAACAGATTCAGTATTTTGTAATGCCTTGTATGTCCTAGATTCATAAAATTCCTTAGTGACTTCTTCAAATGTTTTTCCTGTTCTTTCACATACTATTCTCACAACTTTTTCAATCTTCATTATAATATCTAATGTTATATCTTGTCCTTTATATGAATATTTGTTTATCATATTCATCTTTGATTTGTCATTTTCTGATAAAGTTTAATTGTCTCATTCATATCTTCATCTTGACCTTCATCTTGACCACTATTGGGGTCACTAATATAATATTGCTTCTTGATTCAATATCTTATTATTTTATAATAAATCTAATTTTATTTTTCAAATTTCTTTCAAACATTGATATCACTTAAATACAAGCTATAAATTTCCCACTATTTTTCCCACTACCGCACAAAAAACTACTAAAAACCAGAACTACTTGTACATATACAAAATGGCGTAACTACAGGCTTTTCAAGCATTACTACTTATTAGTGAACAAGCTCCTTATAAATCCGGCCAGCGGCACCATTAATTTTGGTGAATCGTCATATCACTTGGTTTAAATACCTTGTAGTATAGCTTTTTTATCTGTTGTATTTTCTTTTGAGTTCTCTCCCTTTTTACGAGAGAACTTTTTGCCATTTAAACAATTTATCATTACATTAGCTGATTCTATTTTTATACTATGGTCAAGATGAGCGTAAATATTTGCTGTTGTTGAAAAATCACTTTGACCAAGCCTTTCTTTAATCTCATTCATTCCTACACAATTCGCTAATAATAAGCTTGCACAACTATGTCTTAAATAATGAACAGTGAACCATATCATAAGTAAATGATAATAATTAAACTAAAATGAAACTGATATGATATAAGTAAAATATAAAATATGGTATAAAACATACGGAATAGGTTTTAAAACCCTATAATATATAATTATAGTTACCTATAACAATAAAGTATAAATAATTTACACTTTGTCCCTGATTAACAATAACAGATTTTTTAGGATACTTTTTACAATTCCTATTTCTAAATATTCTCTTCCATCCGCTTAATTGATTTTGTTCTAAATTCATTCTATATTTAGGAAAATAGATTTCATTATTACTCAAAATATCCCCGCCTTACATGTCCTACTTTAGATAGATTTGGACTATACAGTTACTTTGGTTAGTATTATTAATGCTCTTTACAACATTTACAGTCTAATATTTTTTTTAACGCATTTCCACTGCTAGTATGACATCTTATTAGTTCAGCTTCGTTTACATTTGTCTTGGATAAAGCACACTGTATCATCTTATGTGATATAGTATTCGTAAATACCACCAACAAATCAGGTCTTCCAATTTGCTTTTTTAAATTATTAGGCATTTGAGTAAATACTTTTGCCTTACAATTGTAATCTTTGCATATTCTTTTGTATTCACATACCATTCGATCATGCCCACCAATTATTACAATACTCATTTTTTTCCTCCTCTCATACAATATGTTTTTAGATATTTTTTATTCTTAAACCAAATCGCATAAGTTAGTTTTGACTAACCCACTCATAAATTTATATATTCCCATTATTTTTATTATTATTCATATAAAATTAGTCATAAATAATTCTAACAATATTAATACTAAGATATTCTTTCAACATAATTTGTATATTAAAACAATATCGGTTAGTTTTGACTAACTAATGCTATTTTAATATATTTTTTACAAGTTGTCTATAAGCTTCAATTGCACCTTTTCCAAATTATATTATTAAGCTAAAAACTATTATTTGTTTGATGCTTATTATGGAATAAGTGTAATATAAGTCCATCCTATTCTAAAGAATAAATCCTATATGCTACTGCATTATGACTCATTATTCTAAATTTGATGTTATATATTAATTTATGATATACTTATTTAATTAATAAACAAATTTTAATCAAATTAAATATACAATAAAGAAGGTTTTTACATGAATACAAATGAATCAGTTGAAAATTATTTAGAAACCATTTTAATATTAAGCCAAACTCTGCCTGTAGTCCGTTCTATTGATGTGGCTACTGAACTTAATTTTAAAAAACCTAGTGTAAGTGTTGCTATGAGAAATCTTCGTGAAAAAGAATACATAACTATGACAAATGAAGGATATATTCGCCTTACTGATACAGGCAAAAAAATAGCAAGTATGGTTTACGAGAAACATACTTTTCTTTCTCAATGGTTAGAATCTCTCGGCGTAGATCCTAAAACTGCTGCTGAAGATGCCTGCAGAATTGAACATGTTATAAGCAATGAAAGCTTTAAAGCTATAAAAAAATATGTTAATAAAAATACTCTTAATATTAAATTACCTTAAAATTATGTATTTAATTTTACTTTTCCATTACTAATTTCTTATTATTTATGAGTCAAGGAGTCAAGTTTCCATCGTCAAGGACTAAAATTTAATTTTCATTTTATATTGTTGCAAAGCGGTAAGCTATAATAATAATAATAATTGCTTTTCCATAGTTAAATCACTGATTTCTTCTCAATAAAATGATTGATAATGAATTTCATTTACATTGTTTTTATCTTGTGCTATATTATTTTTAGGCTTAATTTTATCGCGGCAAATTTCTGTATGGAGATGATAATTATTATGGCAAAAATGAGAACACCAAGATTTAAATTATGTAGAAGATTAGGTTTAAATGTAATTGGTCATCCTAATGCAATGAAAAGAGCTAATAATGGTAGTGCTAGAAATGCAAAAAAACTTTCTGCTTATGGAACTCAGTTGTTAGAAAAGCAAAGATTACGAGCATATTATGGTGTCATGGAAAAACAGTTTTCTAGTTATGTAAAAAAAGCTCTAAAAGATAAAGAACAAACTGGATATTCTTTAATTAAAAGATTAGAATGCAGACTTGATAATATTGTTTACAGATTAGGATTTGCAAATTCAATAGCTAGCGCACGTCAAATGGTAGTACATGGCCATTTCTTAGTAAATGGAAGCAAAGTAAGTATTCCATCATTTAGTGTCAGCATAGGAGATTTAATTACTTTAAGAGAAAAATCCCAAAGAAATGAAACTTTTAAAAATAATTTTTTATCTAATATTATTAATACTTGTCCATATTTAGATAAAAATGCAAATGAATTTTCGGGTACTCTTCTAAGACATCCTCTTAGAAATGAAGTTCCCATTGAAGTTAATGATTCATTAATTGTAGAATTTTATTCAAAGTTAAATTAAAAATTCAATTTAAACTAAAGACAACTAAGTATTTGATTTGCAAATATTTAGTTGTCATTATATTTAAGTAGAATCAAGAAGTATGCAATTCATATTTGATTTATTTTTTATATAAAAATTTAAGATTTGAAATGAGGTAACGCAAATTGAAAAGTAATACAAAATTAAAAATTATTTGTAAAAGTCCATATAAACATCATTATTTTTGGGAACATAAGATTATTAACAATGCTAATTTATGGGAAGGTTACTTTGAAAATCAAAATATAACTCAAGACTCTAGAATAATATATACTGGAATACTTGATAATGAAAAAAACATCTTTCACTATGGTTTTGCAGTCTATCCATCCATTTATAAACTTTTGGGTTTTTTAGAAAATGTTTTTCTTCCTACAGCTTTTTTTACCTGGTTTGATCATAATTGTCATGATTTTTATATTCCATTAGCATCATATCCAGTAGTTGTTAGTGAAATAATCGACTCCACTAAAGATATTAATTTAAATTCAGTTAATTCCATGAATAATTCTTATTATTTTCTAAATAATTTATGGTTATTTGATAACTCACTGTTAGATATGGCTTTAAAATCTTTTTGTGAAAAATTTAATAATGAATGGGACAAAGATTATAATAAAAAGATATTTCTAAAAATATTTAATTCGCCATCACATGTTTTTGATTTCATCAAAAACTCTATTGGTTGGTCTGATTGTACTGAGTTCATAGAAGAAGAAATTTCAATGGATTTAGATAGACTTAAATTCACTTGTGATAATGTATTAACAGAACCTTTATTAAATAAAAAGTTTATTTATATACTAAATACAAATATACCTGCATTATTTTAATATAACTAATGTGCACTATAATTATATCTTTTGCAGAATTTAAGTTTGAATACTATATATGTAATTTTCTCTACTAATGCTTGACAAAATTGTAAATATATAATATTCTTTTATTGAGAATGATTTTCATATTTATTTAATCACTTAAAAGGAGTGCTACTTAAATAAAAATAATATATTGGTCAGGAACAGGTAATATAACGACATTCAAACTCAGCTTATTATTAATTCAAAATTTGTTAATATTTTATGGAACATATTAAAACGCCAAATATTTTTTCAGTTCTCACACGCTGAAAAATTTTGATACATGACTGCAAGCTCCTAATATAAAATGTAATTATGTTTCATAAAATTATATATTAGGCTTTCTTAAGATAAAATTCAATGCACTGCAATTTCATTATCTATTGTTATTATTCATAATAAGACTGCATTGTAGAACATTATTTTAGGAAAGTCTTTTTATATACTATTTAAACTTATTCTATTAGAAAGGATAATTATATGATGTTAGATTTTGAAATGTATCATGATATTATTGAAGCATTGGCTGCATCATTAGATGCAAAAGATGTTTATACTGCTGGGCATTCCACTAGAGTTGGAAATATAGCATATGATTTAAGCAAAAAATTGAATCTAGATAATGCAAGTTTACAGATGATTCATATTTCAGGGCATTTGCACGATATCGGTAAAATAGGTGTACCAGATAATGTATTAAATAAAACCGGTAAACTTAATACATATGAATGGGAACAAATGAAAATGCATTCTGAAATAGGCTATAACATATTAAAGAAGACAAACAGTTTAAAAGAAATTTCGCGTATAGTTTTGCATCATCATGAAAGATGGGATGGGAATGGCTATCCCCATGGATTATCTAAAGAAGAAATTCCTTTAGGCTCTCGGATAATAGCTATTTGTGATTCCATAGATGCTATGAGAAGTAAAAGGCCTTATAAACAACCAATAGGTAATATTGAATGTTATAATGAAATATTAAACAACAAAGAAATTATGTATGATCCTATAATTACAGATTGCATAATTGAAAATTGGAATTCAATTGTAGTTCCATATTACTTATAAAACAATTTATATATTATCTATGAAAAGGAAGTTTGTTTTTAATACTACTTACCTTTCATATTAAAGTTTCTAATTTTATTATTTCGGCTTATTAACTTTAGTATAAATTATAAATATGATACAAATTTTAATAATTGCATATAATAACTTTAAATTTTCGATCCACTCTATAAACTTAACAATCCAACTATATTATGCATAATAACTTAAATGCTAAGGAGACCAACTATGAATTTTAGTAAATTAAGTAATAAAACTAAAGGAATAATTTTTATAATATTTTCAGCTTTTGGCTTTGCTATGATGTCAGCCTTTATTAAATTATCTGGCGATTTGCCTTCTTTTGAAAAAACATTTTTCAGAAATATAATTTCTCTTATGGTAGCTTTTGCTCTTGTATTAAGGCATGAAAAAAGTTTTTTAGGAAAAAAAGAAAATCAGAAAATATTAATGCTAAGATCCTTATTCGGAACTCTTGGTATAATTTTAAATTACTATTCAATCGATAGGCTTGTCTTATCTGATGCGAATATGCTAAATAAACTTAGTCCATTTTTTGTTATTATTTTTTCTTGGTTGTTTTTACATGAAAAAATTAATAAAAAACAAATTTTATCTATATTAATTGCTTTTACAGGTGCATTATTTATAATTAAACCAGCTTTTAATTTAAATATTACTCCTGCAATTATAGGAGCTTTAGGTGGTATTTCGGCAGCTGCTGCGTATACCTGTGTTAGAGCTTTAAGCGGAAAAGAATCTCCTAATACAATTGTGTTTTATTTTTCTTTTTTTTCGAGTGTTACTACTTTTCCATTGATGCTCCTATATTATGCACCCATGGAGCTTATTCAATTAATTTACTTAATTTTAGCTGGAGTTTTTGCAAGTCTAGGACAATTTGGAATAACTTTTGCTTATAAGTATGCTCCAGCTAAAGAAATTTCTATTTTTGATTATACTAATATTATTTTTTCTGCATTAATAAGTTTATATTTATTTGGAATATTTCCAGATTTTTTAAGTATTATTGGATACATTATTATATTTCTAATTTCCCTGTATATGTTCATATTTAATGAATGATTATAATTACTAAATCAAATATTATTATTGAAATATAAATATATATTATTAAATTATCAGACTACTTTAATTCATTATTAAGAATTAAAATAGTGTGTTGAACCTAAAGGTACAGTTTAAATAAAATAAAAGTAAATTTTTAAACATTTCTTTCACTTTTACATTATTAAAGGAATTTTGGGATTAAATTATCTTTTTCATAATTACATTAATTCAATATCAATTACAGCATTATATATAATCTATAAATATATTACTCAAAAAAACCTGCTTTTTCTAATTTATAAACAGCCTTTTCTTGAACTTGTTTAGGATATGCCCCTTTATATGAACTTGTAATATGATAATCCTCATATTCCAGATCTTCAGGCCATAAGCAATTATAAATACATGCTGTTATCTTAAAAACTTTCTTTTCTTCTGAATCTAAAAATGGCATTAATCCAATTACTCTGCTATCAGGTCTAAAATAAATTTCCTTAGATTGATGATTGCGTGTACCAAAAGCCCATGCTACTTGGTTAATATCTGTTGGATCTATATCATCATTTACAACAATAATTTTAGGTGAAAGAAAACTTCCTTTGCATGCATATAC
>JAEZKY010000081.1 GCA_023435985.1 Bacillota bacterium
TAAAAAGAAACAGCCTCTTACAGAAAGTTATATAGCTATAGTTGCAGCTGGAACTTCTGATTTACCAGTAGTAGAAGAAGCATATGAAACTGCTAAAATCTTTGGAAATAAAGCAATTAAAATAACAGATCTAGGTGTTGCAGGTATACACAGGCTCTTTTCAAGATTAGATGTTATCAGAGGGGCAAAAGTTGTTATAGTAATTGCGGGAATGGAAGGAGCTTTGGCTAGCGTTGTAGGTGGTCTTGTGGACAAACCTATAATTGCAGTTCCAACAAGTGTTGGTTATGGATCAAATCTTGGTGGGATTTCAGCATTATTATCAATGCTAAATAGCTGTGCTAGTGGAGTAAGCGTAGTAAATATAGATAATGGATTTGGTGCAGCTTATAATGCTAGTATAATTAACAAACTATAATAAAAATAGTGTTTATAATTGTAACAGTATAAACATTTCCTTATTCATTTGGAATATTGAAATTTACTATAGATTTAAATTATTAACTTAAATAATAATAATAGGAGGATGATAAAATGATACATCAAAAGATAACGTATACATAATTAAGTGGAAGATTTATTGGAAAATAAAAAATATAATTCCGAAGTTCATGAAAATAAGGGGGAAAAAGATATGAGATTAAAAAATGTAATAAGAATTTTAAATTTTTTAGTTGCTTTCACATTACCACTAACATTTTTGGGGTGTGAAAACTCAAAAGTTGAAAAAGCGCCTGAATTAGCAAAGGTTCTAAGTAATTATGAATTAGATAATTATGAGAAAGATATGGAGTCTTTAGCAGTAACTAATAAACTAAAAGATGGTGAGAAAGTTATTATTGGTTTTTCAATGGATTCTTTAAAGGAACCAATTTGGAGAGAGAATAAAGATGTTTTTATTGATAAAGCTAATGAACTTGATGCAGAAGTAAGAGTTGAACAAGCTAACAATGATGATAAGTTGCAATTATCTCAAATAGATAAGTTAATTGCAGAAGGTGTAAACGTCTTAGTAGTAGCACCTCATAATGGAGAGGTCTGTGCAGAAGCTGTTGAGATGGCTCATAAAGCTGGAATAAAAATTATAGCTTATGATAGATTGATAAAAAACAGCGATGTAGATTTATACATAGGAATTGATAATTATAAAGTTGGAGAACTGCAAGCACAAGAGTTACTGAAGAATGTGAAAAGTGGTAATGTAGCTTATGTTGGAGGTGCGCCTACAGATAATAATGCTATATTATTTCATGAAGGAGCAATGAAAGTTTTAAATGAGAATAAAGACATAAATATAGTTATGGATAAATACTCTACGGATTGGAAAGCACAGGAAGCATATAATAATGTATTAGAATTATTAAAAACGAATACTGACATTAAAGGAATAGTTTGTGCAAATGATGGAACGGCATCAGGAGCAATTGCAGCATTAAAAGAGTATTCTTTAGTTGGAAATGTTCCAGTAACGGGACTTGATGCTAAACTTTCTGCATGTCAGAACATAGTAGAAGGAAAACAGTTAATGACAGTATATAAGCCAACAAAAGAAATTGCAAGCAAAGCAGCAGAACTGGCAATTAAAATGGCTAAAGGAGAGGCAATTGAAGCCAATAATAAAATATTTAATGGAAAAATAGATGTACCTTCATATTATATAGAACCAGTAGTTGTAACTAAAGAAAACATGATGGATACAGTTATAAAAGATAATTTTAATTCTTTTGATGATGTATATAAGAATATACCAGAAAGTCAAAGACCAAAAAAATAGAAATATTCTAAGAAAACTTATTCTATTTTTTATATTGAGAAAAGAAATTTTTATATAACTATAATTGGAATCATATATTATAGGGGGATTTTAATGATGAAAAAAGTAAAAAGAAATATTGGTATTTGGCATAATAGTAGTATTAAAGCAAGATTGATAAAAACTTTTCTTACAATAATAATTTTGCTTTTAGGAATAAATATATTTTTAATCTATAAAAGTTATGCTAATAATCAAAAATATAAGATAATTATAGATAATACTATTAAGGAAGGAAAGTTAGAAGAAATAACAGAAGATATCGTTGATACTACAGGCAATATTATTGTGAGTAATAAACAAGAGGATTTAGAAAAATTGGATAGTGACTGGACAGAAATAGAAAATATATGTAATTATTTAGATAATTCAATTCAATCTCCAGATAGTGTTAGCAGCTATAATATTCTTAAAAATTTAATAATAAATACTAAAATTGATGTTAATAATGCAATAATATACAATAAGAAAAGTGAAACAGCAGTAAAAGCATCAGATTCGTATAATTCTGCCTCGACCAAAGTTCAATATGTTAAATCAATAAATGGAGAATTATTATTTAATGAAGTTAATTATATGAATATGGTGCAGGAGGAAATAAATAAATCATTTCGGATTGATTCAATTATCTCCCTAGTATTACTTTTTGTTATGGCAGTAGTATGCTTAGCGTTTTCTATAAATTTTTCTAATAATATAAGTAAGAGACTTGCCAGATTAAAAAAAGTAGCTAGAGAAATAGCAGATGGGGATCTTAGAGATGTTAATGGCAAAAATATAGAAATAAGTAATCTTAATGATGAATTAAATGTTTTGGAAACAACTTTTATAGAAATGAAAAAATCCTTAAATAGTACAATAAATGTAGTTAGGCAAAGTATAGTGAGTTTTACGCAATCAGCTAAAGATTTAGCAACTAATATGAATCAAAGTAAAACTGCTAATAATGTTGTAGTAGATGCAATAAATTCAGTTAACGAAATTGCTAATATTCAAGCAAGTTCCATTAATCAAACTTTTAGAGGTATTGAAAAAGTTAATGTTAACATCCAGGATGTATTTAATAATGCTAAAAATTTAAAAGAACGTGTCGAGGTTGCAGACTCTAATACTAATGCTGGTGAAGAAGCTTTAATTACCATGATAAATCAAATAAAGAATATAAATAATTTAATTTATTCTTTTAAAGAGCATGTGATAGATTTGACTGAAAATTCAAAAAAAATAAGTCAAGTTATTGAAATGGTAAATAATATTTCAGAAGAAACAAATCTTTTAGCACTTAATGCATCAATTGAAGCAGCGAGAGCAGGAGAAGCAGGAAAGGGATTTGCAGTTGTTGCAGAAGAAGTAAAAATATTAGCAGAGCAAAGCAGAGGGGCAACAACAGAAATTTCTAATATAATAAAAAGGCTTCAAGAGGGAACGAGAAAAATTTATTCAGAAGTTGAAATTGGAATGAATCAAATAGAAGAAAATACAAATCTTGCTCAAAAAGTAGAAGTTGCATTTAAAGATATATTTAATTCAAATCAAGATATTAAAATGTCAACTAATAACATTGTAAATTACATAAAAGATGTATCAAACCAAATTACATATATAAATAAATCTATGGAAGATATCAATATAAATACTGAAAGATTATCTAAAGAGAGTGAAAATTCATCAGCAGTCACTGAAGAGCAATTAGCTGTAATTGATGAGGTTAGTAATCAGTCATCTCATCTTGAAGAAATGGCAATTGCATTAAATGATGGGGTAGGAAAATTTAAAATATAGAAGTATATTTTTGAGTAGAGGTTATGGATTATTATTACATGTATGAATAAGAAATAAAAAGTGTAGTATTAAACTTAATAAATATGCTGCTAAAAACATTAATCAGTACAATAAAGAAAGATATGAAGATTTACCATATGTAAGGTTATTGCCTGATGATGTTATAAGTTAATTAGAGATAAATATGTAAGTGGTTTAATTCAGTTTGCTAATTAAATTATGTAGAAAAATATAATGGAGTTCATGAATATATAGAATTAAATACTATAGATAATGTAAAACATATTAATGAAAGGTTAAATAAACAGGGAAATATTACTTTATTGTAACTATGCTTATGAGAGTACTAATAAAGTGATAAATTAAGAATATTAATAAATTTTTTCTTTAAGTTAGGCAAATAATCTGTAAAAATATTATATTAGATTTTTACAGGCTATTCGCCTATAAATCAAAAGTATAAAACTGACGTAATTGTTTTTTTGATTTTTTTAAAATATAGAAAATCTCATTTGATAGATCTAAGAATTTTATTTAGAAATTGTTCATGAATTTATATATATGCTTCATTTAAATATATTGAAATCGTAGACCTATATTTATAAATAGTAAGAACTATGAAACATCAGTTTTACCTGTATATTCTTTGTAAAGGTATGGAACAAGAATTACTCCATTAACAATTTTATAATTCGTATTTTCAGTGGGAGGTAAATTATTAACTAAATTCATTCCAATAGTATACAATGTTTCAGCTAAAATTTTTGGATCTTGAACAACAGTACCTGTCATTATTCCTCTATTAACTAAATCTCTAGCTTCAGGTAATGCGTCAATTCCAACAACTGCTATGTTTTTTGTTTTATCACCTTTATTATATCCAAATTTTTGAAGCGATTCAATAGCACCTATTGCCATAGCATCATTATTAGATATTATAGTTTCAATTTTTCCATCGTACTTTAGAAACAAGTTAGTAATAGAATCTTTAGCTAATTCTTTTGACCAATTGGCATCTATATTTGCAAGTTGTTCTGTTTTTATTCCTGAATTATTAATTGCTGAGATAACATATTTTGTTCTGTCAATTGCTTGTGGATTATCAGCTTTACCCTGTAGCAAAGCATATTGTAAGATGTTGTCATTATTTTTATCTAGAACTTTTCTATTAGTATTCCATAAATTAACAAGAATTTTGCCTTGTATAGTTCCGGATTCTTTTGAATCTGGTAATATAAAAGCAACTTTATTGTAATATTTAGAAACTTTTGATACTACTTGTGGATCAATATTTAGAAGGATTAGCGGAATGTCTCTTTGTTTAACTTTTAAAATAGCTTCTCCAACAAAGCTTTTTCGTACATCAGCTAAGTTTCCAATAATCAAGTCAATATTACTTCTAAGAATTAAGTCTAAGGTTTCATTTTGTATTGCTATATTATTTTTTCCATCATAAAAATTAAATCTGATTTTATCTTCATTTATCCTTTGAATAGCTTCTAGCTCTTGGATAAGTTTTAATGAAAATGCATCATTAAAGCTATATATTAATACTGCAACATCAAATGTGTTTGTATTATTAGCATTTAAACATGGATTAGCTTGAAAAGTGCTTGTGAATATTGAAGGCATCAATATAATAGCAATTAGTGAAGTTAATTTTCGGAGTAATTTCATTACTATCCTCCATTTTACATAATAATTTTGAGTTATATATTTCTATATTAGGTTGCCAATGAATGTATAATTTATTCAAGAATGCAAATAGAAATTAAGTATATAAAAGATAAGAGAAAAAAGAACAACAACATATAAATGGGAAGATATGCAAAGTTTTTATTGAAATAAATACCTAAAATATATTTATCTAGATGAAATAGGACAGCGTATTAAACAGGGATATATTACTCAGCAGTTTCAAATTGCACTTGCGAAAAATGATTTAAGAAAAATAAGATTTCATGATTTGAGACATAGTTGCGCAAGTTTGTTACTAGCAATGGCGTAGGTATGAAAGAGATTCAAGAATGGCTTGGGCATAGTGATTTTTCAACGACAGCAAATATTTATGCTCATCTTAACTATAGTGCGAAAATAGGATCAACCAATGTAATGATAAATTGTTTAAAAAAGCAAAAACAAAAGAGGAACAAGATTTAATATTGTTTTATCTGATCTAGTGTTATAGAGAGAACAAGAAAGAGTAATAAGTAAAAATTAATATTTAAAATAACACGGTGATATATAAGTAATAAATTATTCAATAATAAAATAGCTATTAACAATCAAGAAGTCATTGAAAAATGTTTAAAATATGTTGGGATGGAGGTAGTAAAATAAGATGAAAATGAATGAATATGATGAAATAACGGTTATGCTTGTAGATGATATTATTAAAAACATTAGTAAGTTAAAATCTATAAGTAAGTATGAGTCAATGAAATTATTTTACACATCGCCAATATGTAAAATCCTTTATCAAAAAAATACAGGATTGTATACTTAAAGTGCTGCAATTATAGCGTATAGATGTATTAATTAAGGAAAAATAAGGACAAGATATAAAATTAGATATTATAATGAAGATTGAAAAAGTTGTGAGAATAGTATGTGAAAGAACAGGAAAAACATTTGAAGAAGTCACTAAGGAATTCTATGAATCTAGGACATACAAGGCATTTAAAAGCCATTCGAGATAACGCAGGTCATCTTGAATGGCTTTCTTGAAAATAATGAATGCCGTAGATATCTACCGAGGCACTTATTATTTAACTGTCTTTAATTTTATAAGAGGATTTTAATATTTA
>JAEZKY010000107.1 GCA_023435985.1 Bacillota bacterium
AAATGAGCGTAAAGAGATTTACGCTAAGTGGGGACAATTATTAAATGATGAAGTGCCATATGTTTTCTTGTATTCACAAAATGCTATTCATGCATATAATCCTAAATTACAAGGCTACAAATACTCAGCATATTCAGTATTCCCAGATGTTCAAAACTGGTCAATTTCAAAATAAGGTTAAGCTTGAATAAAGCAAAATCTACTCTACATTTACTGGAAGGATTTCTGTTAAGGGTCATGGTAAAAGACCTCTATAATTTTAATTATAAGAATAGAAGTAAAAGTATGCATTAAAGCAAAAGCTTTGGTGCATACAATTTTTATATAGGAAGGACTGAGATTTCTTGAGAAAATATGTTTTTAAACGGTTGATACAAAGCATTCCCGTACTCTTTGGCATTTCTATTATTGTATTTATCCTTGTAAAGATGCAGCCTGGAGATCCATTTTCTTCTATGATGGATCCTAATTTAACAAAAGAAATGCAGAAAAAAATGTTAGATGAATTAGGATATAATGATCCTATTTTAATTCAATACTTTAAGTGGCTGTTTAGAGCACTTCAAGGAAACCTTGGATACTCAATTCAATTTAAACAGCCAGTATTAACTGTTATTGCAAGCCGCTTAGGAAATACGGTGATTTTATCTTTATGCTCTATGATACTTAGTATTTTAATAGCAATTCCATGCGGTGTAATAAGTGCTACAAAGCAGCGCACTAAAACTGACTATGTTGTTACAGTTTTTGCTTTTATGGGACTATCAATTCCATCTTTTTTCTTTGGGATGCTTTTGATTAAAATATTTTCCGTAGATTTAGGCTGGCTTCCGATTTCGGGAATGGTCAGCACCGGAATTAATTTAAAAGGCTGGGCAGCTGCTTTTGATATTGCAAAGCATATGATACTGCCAATGATAGTGCTTGCTCTTATAAATACAGCAAGCTTAATGCGCTATACCCGTTCAGATATGATTGAAATACTTAAAACAGATTATATACGAACAGCCCGTGCAAAAGGGGTTAGGCGTAGAAGTATCATTTATCAGCATGCTTTAAAAAATGAATTGCTGCCTTTAATCACAGTAGTAACCATGCAGATACCTGCTTTGCTGTCTGGAGCACTGCTTACAGAAACAATTTTTGTCTGGCCGGGAATTGGAAGATTAAATTTTAATGCGGTTATGAGCCGTGATTATCCACTTATTATGGGGATAGTAATGATGGTTGCAGTGATCAGTTTATTAACTAATTTATTAGCAGATATACTTTATGCCGTAGTTGATAAGCGTATTAACTTTGATTAGAGGGAGGTGAAATACAGTTGAAGCATACAATTTTACATAGATTTTTAAAAAATAAGCTGGCAATGCTTGGGTTTATTCTTTTGAGCTTATTTATATTAGTAGCAATCTTGGCGCCTGTTTTAGCTCCTTATTCACGGGATTCAATAGATTTAATGAGTATAGAAAATCATCCTGGTTTAAAGCATCTTCTTGGAACTGATGAATTAGGCAGAGATGTCTTTACAAGGCTGCTTTATGGTGGACAGGTTTCTTTGGGAGTTGCTCTTAGTGCAACTATAATGCAGCTGGTTATAGGGGTAACTCTTGGCTGCATAAGCGGATTTTATGGGAAATGGATTGATAATATTATCATGCGCATAGTTGATACTGTTATGTGCTTTCCTTTCTTTGTAATTGCAATTTCAATTGCAGCATTAATTGGACCTAGTGCCTGGAATGTTATTTTGATTATTGGTTTGCTTCAGTGGACAGGTGTAGCTAGAATTGTACGCGCTGAGATTTTATCTCTTAAGCATAGTGAATTTATTGAAGCAGCTCGTGCTATGGGCTTTAGTAATTTAGAAATTATTCGTAAGCATTTACTACCTAATATATTATCACCGGTCATTGTAAATGCAACCTTAAGTGTGGCTCAGGGAATTTTAATGGAAGCTGGCTTGAGTTTTTTAGGACTTGGAGTAAAGCAACCACAGCCAAGCTGGGGGAATATATTATCTGCGGCCCAAAGCATGCGTGTACTGCAAAATGAATGGTGGTTATGGATTCCTGCTGGATTATTGGTATTTCTATCTGTTTTATCAATTAATTTTGTAGGCGATGGACTTAGGGATGCTCTAGATCCCAAAATGAAGCTTTAGGAGGTGCAGATGATATGAATTCACAAAATCTATGTGTTAATAATCTATCAGTCAGCTTCACCAGTGATAATGGTAAGGTAATTTCTATAGATGATGTAAGTCTTTCTCTTGAAAAGGGCAAAGTATTAGGAGTAATTGGAGAATCAGGCTGTGGCAAGAGTACACTTGCGCTATCAATCATGAAGCTTTTGCCAGAAAAAATAAGTCAAATTGAAAAGGGAGAAATTTTATTTAATGGAGAGGATTTAAGCAAACTTTCAGAAGAGAAACTTGAAAATATTCGTGGAAATAAAATTTCTATGATTTTTCAAGAGCCAATGACTTCATTAAATCCATTATTTAAAATAGGGAGGCAGATTGGAGAGCCGCTTAAGATACATAAAAATCTCCATGGAAGTGAGCTTAAGAATAAGGTAATTGAACTTCTTAAAACTGTTCATATTCAAAATCCAGAAAAAATTTATAACGCTTATCCACACAGTTTAAGTGGCGGTATGAGACAGCGTGTAATGATTGCAATGGCCTTAAGCTGTGAACCTCAAATTTTAATTGCTGATGAACCCACAACTGCTTTGGATGTTACTATTCAGGCTCAAATTTTATATTTGTTAAAAAAGTTAAATAAGGAGGTTAATACATCTATTTTATTTATTACTCATGATTTGTCAGTAGTAGCTGAAGTCTGCGATGAGGTTATAGTACTATATGGAGGAAAGGTAGTAGAACAAAGCGATATTTATGAATTATTTGATAATCCTAAGCATCCATATACAATCGGACTTTTAGAATCTAAGCCTCTAAACTTAGCAAATGGAGAACAGCTGCCAAGTATTCCAGGAATGGTTCCAGCCTTATCTAATATGCCTTCTGGATGCCGTTTTAGTACCAGATGCAGTAAGAAGTTTTGTGAGAAATGTGTAAGTGAGCAGCCACCATTGTTTAAAATTAAGGATAACCATAAAGCAGCATGCTGGCTATATGAGGAGGGAAAGAATCTTGAGTGATATCATTTTAAAAGTAGAGCATCTTAAGAAAAAATATATACTTGAAAGAACTTTTTTAGGGAAAGAAAAAGTTGTTTTAGATGCAGTAGATGATGTTTCATTTTCCATTAAAAAAGGAGAGAGCTTTGCCTTAGTAGGAGAATCCGGATGTGGAAAATCAACAGCGGCAAGAAGTATTTTAAAATTAATAGAAGCAGATGGGGGCAAAGTTACATTTGAAGATAAGACTTTATTTGATGTTGAAAATAAGCAGGAAATTTCTAATAAAGATATGTCTAGTTTACGAAAAGATATGCAGATAATTTTTCAAGACCATTATGCCAGTTTGGATAAAAAAATGAAAATTGGACAAATTGTATCAGAAGGCATTGAAAAGCATAAACTAGCATATGGGAAAGATGCGCTTAATATGGCAGAAGAATATTTGAAAGTTTGCGGTATAGCTAAAGAAGCTACATGCCGCTATCCTCATGAATTCAGCGGCGGTCAGAGGCAAAGAATTGGAATTGCAAGAGCGTTAGCTGTTAAACCTAAATTTGTGGTAGCAGATGAACCTGTAGCAGCGTTGGATGTATCAATTCAAGCGCAGATAATAAACCTGCTTAATGAACTAAAAAAGCGTTATTCATTAACATTTTTATTTATTTCACATGACTTGGGAGTTGTAAAATATTTTTGTGATAGAATTGCAGTCATGTATTTGGGAAGTATAGTAGAATTAGCAAATGGGAAAGATTTGTTTGAAAATCCAATGCATCCATATACAAAAATGTTATTAGAATCTATACCCGTGAGTCATCCAAGATTACGAAAGCAGAGATTAAACTTAGAAGTAGAAGAGTCGGAAATATCACAGGAAAACAGGAAAGCTGGATGTAAATTCTACAGCCGCTGCTCATATGCCAGAGAATCCTGCAGGCATGAAGCACCTGTTATAAAAGAAGTTAGTAATAGACATTTTCTGGCATGTCATTTATATGACTAAGTTGAAAAGGGGAGGATAATATGAAACCTGTTATTGGTATTACAAGCTCTATCAAGAAAGAGACATTTAGAGTATATTCCAATGTCGGATATGAATATATAGAAAAGATTGAAATGGCTGGAGGAATTCCGCTAGAGATCCCAATACTAATTAATTCTAAAATTGAAACGCTGGATAATTTAGTTGAGTCTCTTGATGGGATCATATTTACTGGTGGTGATAATATAGATTCATTATGGTATGGTGAGAAGCCTCTAGTAGAGCAATGCATAGAAACTAAATTGCGTAATAAATTTGAAAGAGCTTTATTCTTTGTAGCAAAGAATAATGGGATACCGATTTTAGGGATTTGTAGAGGAAGTCAGCTGATTAACGTTTTGCAAGGCGGCAGCCTTTATCAAGATATTAGTAAGCAGATAAATACTAAAATTAATCATAGCGGCGCTGGGCGAAAACTGGAAGAAAAACAGCATTTGGTCTTTTTAAGGAAAGATTCATTTCTTGCCAAGGTTTATAAAAAGAAGGAGCTTTCGGTAAATTCATTTCATGCTCAAGGTATTAAAGAACTGGGCGAAAATTTAAAAATCACTGCTAAAAGTGAGGATGGTATTATAGAAGCAATAGAGTATAAGGGTGATTTTTTTATGCAGGGAGTACAATGGCATCCAGAAGGATTGGACGACAATCTGTCTCTTTTTGAAGAATTCGTCAATATTTGTTCAGCTAAATAGAAGATTAAAAAAAGAGTTTATGAATATAAACAGGAAAAGATGCATTAAAAAATTAAGGGCAGCAGCTAAAGTGAGTCTAGCTACTGTTCCTTTTTTATGCTACTTTTTAATATATACCTCATAGTTATATGGAACTTCAATTAATCTACTTACAAGGGAATAGTTTGTGTTTTCTATTGGGTTTAAGCCTTTAATTAAGTTAGTACCAATATCATAAATAGCTTTAGTTAAAGTATCTGTATCTCGAACGATAGTACCAGTCATAAATTCTTTATCAATAAGATCTTTAGCCTCTGGCAATCCATCAATTCCAACAACTGCTATATTTTTTGATTTATCTCCTAGGTTATAGCCGTATTTTTGCAATGTTTCAATAGCACCCATTGCCATAGCATCATTATTGGCGATTACTGCTTCTATTTTATCATCGTATTTTAAAAATATAGAGTCCATGGAGTTTTTAGCTAAATCCTTTAACCAGTTATCATTTGCTGATGCAAGCTGCTCTATTTTTATTCCTGCATTAGTAAGTGCTGAAATAGAGTACTTTGTTCTGGAAATTGCAACAGGGCTATCCATCTCACCTTGTAAGATAATATATTGCAATACGTTATCACCATTTTTATCAAGTTCTTTCTTATTAGTATTCCATAGATTAACTAGTATATTACCTTCAGCATTACCGGCCTTAGCAGAGTTTCCTGATAAAAAAGCGACCCTCTTACAATCTCTGGAGATATTTGATACTACTTCAGGAGGAATACCTAAAAAAATCATTGGAGTATTCTTGGGCTTAGTTATATCAAGAGCTCTATTTACAGCATTTTCGCCGACATCTGCTAAACTCGCAATAATTAAATCAACTTCAGCTTCATCTTTAGAAAGAAGATCTAGTGTCTCAGTCTGCACGCCTATATTATTTTTTCCGTCATAGAAAGTAAAGTGAACTTTAGTTGGATTTTCTTTTTCTATATTTTCAAAGCCTTTCTTTAACTGAAGCATATATAAATCATCGAAGCTATACAATAAGAATGCAACATTGACTAGCTTTTCAGAATTAGAGTTTGAGACTTGGCTGGCGTAGGCATTATTTTTATAGTTATGCATTAATGTAAAAGTCATTATGATTATTATAATAAATATTATTATTCTCTTAAACAACATTATATTAAGCCTCCATAGATTTTAATTTATAATACTATGTTGGCTTTTGATATAAATTTTATTCAATATTAGTTTTATTGATTATAGATATCCATATGTTTGCCCTTTGTGCATTTTATAATAAAAGGAACCCCTTTACAGGAATTCCCTCTATAGATTTATATATTATATAAATCTTAAAATGCAGCCTTAAAAATATTAAGAACATCATTTTTATCTAATGGCTTAAATGCATATTTAAATGATGGATTTGCAGCTTTTTTAGCCATTATTTCTAACTTTTCTTCTTCAATTCCAACTTCCCTTAAAGTTCCTGGTATTCCTAGTTCTTTGAAGAATTCTGATGTTTTTTCTATTGCTTTATTAGCTATTTCAAATTTATCTAAATTTTTATCAATTCCCCACACATTTATTCCATATTGTGCAAATTTAAAAACAGTATTATCATCTAAAGAATATCTCATCCAATGTGGTGTTAATATTGCAAGACCAACTCCATGTGTTATATCATAAAATGCACTTAACTCATGTTCCATAGGATGTACAACCCATGGTGCTCCTGTTCCATAAGAAATCAATCCATTTATTGCCCAGCTTGATGCCCACATTAAATTTGCTCTTGCATCATAATTACTAGGTTCTTCTATTGCTATTTTACCATACTTTATACAAGCTCTAAGTAATCCTTCTGCTGTACTATCTTGAATATCTACTCCTTTTGAGTGATTAAAATAAGTTTCAAAAATATGACTCATGATATCAGCTGTTCCCGCTGCTGTTTGATTTTTAGGTACTGAATAAGTATATTCAGGATCTAAAATTGAAGCCTTTGGTTTTAAATTTTCATGAGCTGTTCCAAGTTTTTGATTTGAAGTCATATCAGAAATTACAGCAAATGCATCCATTTCTGAACCTGTAGCTGATAATGTTAATATACTAACTATAGGCAAAACTTCATTGATTTTTCCTGGGTTAGTTACTAAATCCCATGCATCACCATCATATTTTACTCCTGCTGCAATGACCTTACTGCAGTCAATTGTACTTCCGCCTCCAACTGCAAGAACTACTTCAACATTATTTTCTCTACAAATTTGAACCCCTTTTCTAACAGTTTCAATTCTAGGATTTGGTTCTATTCCTGAAAGTTCAACATATGATATTTCATTATCATTTAGGATTTTAATCATTTCATCATATAAACCACTCTTTTTAATACTTCCGCCTCCATAAGCTATAAGTACTTTATTTCCATATTCTTTAATTGCTGCTGCAAGGTTTTTTATTTGCCCTTTTCCAAAATAAATCTTAGTTGGGATTGAATAATTAAAATTTTCCATTACGATTCTCTCCTTAATTAATTTAAAATTTATAGATAACCAACTTTGAACTTACACTTAAGCGATAACTTACCTAAATTATAAATACTTTTGTTCCGAAAAACTATGAAAATATCGCTGAAGATATTACTTTAAAGTCTTAGCAAATTTGTAAATATGTTTATCTAATAAGTAAAATCGTAAATTGGTTATCTATAGTAATTATTTAAACTATATAATCACTTGTAAGTTAATACTACTCCTTAGAGTTACCTCTAAGTCAAGTATTAACTTACAGGATTTTCCTAAAATGAAAAACTAAATTCTTGTTTGCAAGAGTAATTTTATCTTACACGAAGTTAGTCTTGCACTATTTTTTGATACAAGGTGATACAATTTATATGTAAGTGGATTCCTCTAATATTATTGGAGGTAATTATAGTGAATAAGAATTATGATTGTAAACATCTAACAACAACTCAACGCATTATGATTGAAAAAGGTTTATTTTATCCTGCTTGATATCTAAAACTTTCTTCATCATCAACATAATGATGATATCTATTTTCTGTATTTTCATTACATAAATAAACTTCAAATATCAATTTATTTATTTGCTTTTCGCCAACATATAGGTTTCCAAATTAAGAAATAGATTTATGCACTTGGGTAAGTCTTTTAATTTATAGTTCTTAGTCCAATGTATATATCAAATTCTTCATTTGGGATATCTATATATAGATATCCCAAATAAGAAATATACTTATGCATAACGTAGCGATTTTTACGCAAATTATAGTTGGAAAATTTTGGCGGGGAGAAATCACTATGGGTAGAAAGTGAATCAATCATAATTCATACCCATACTAATGAATATATATATAAATAACAAAAAAAGCAGCAATTAGACTTACTCTAGCTGCTGCTCTTAACTTTTCTACCTATCTGCACTAACTGTTGATTTTCTTTTTCAATTCTCTTTTTTTAAAGAAACGCGGCGGCTTTAATTTTATTTCAAAGCCGCCGTTTAGCAATCTAATATTGGTGAACTTCTATCCGCCAAAACAACGATTCGCTACAGCAAACAATCAAGTTAATATGGCAAGGGCACAAGACAATAAGTTACGCAAATTGCTACTGTTATGATTTCTTTGATTGTGTCCTAGCAACTAGAAACACATATTACTGTTTACCCATGTCGTTCATTTTTGTCGGAATGCAGGCAACCATCGCTAACAGGGCAATGACCATCGCAACGAAGAATGTGATATGCAGGGCAAAAGTAAACGATTGGTTCTCGATAGCTTGAGCACTTAGCTTTTGTGCTGTTGCATTCTGTTTTCCCAAAGCTTGTAATGCTGTGAACAAGGCCCCTGATACGGTTACTCCCAGAATCATACCAATGTTTTTCATGGTAGAAAGTGTGCCGGATGTTACCCCTCTGTCCGCGTCGGGAACGCTTCCTAGAACAGCACTGTTGTTGGGAGTTTGAAACATACCATACCCAATCCCAATCAGAGCTACCACAAAGATCAGATAAGGCAACCCAGTATTCTGTCCAAGAAAGCCCATCAGCAATAAAGCGGCACCCATAATACCCATGCCCGCAATACAAAGTCCACGGCTGCCGATTCGGTCGGATAGAGAACCGCTGATCGGAGCCGCAACCATAAAGGCGAGAGGCATAGGCAAATACAAAAGGCCGGTTTGAACCGTAGCAAAGTGCCGAAAAGTTTCAAGATAGAACGGCAAAAGAAAAATAAAAATGTACATAGCTGTAAAATTAAGCATTGCCGCTATTCCATTGTAAACAAATATTCGGCTGTGAAACAGGGTGATGCGTAAAATAGGGTTCGACTGTTTACGTTCATAAAGCACGAATAGAAAACAAAGTATGACTCCAGCAGCCAACAATCCGATAAACAATCCAGTAGGCATATAGGATTCTCCTACCGTATCAAGCGGGATTAAAATTAGCCACAGAGACAAGATAAACAAAGCTCCGCCTTTCCAGTCGAACAGTGTATTTGTTGTCTGTAGCTCGTCCTTTTCAATGTTGCGAACAGCCAAAAAGATGGCAATTAAGCCTACTGGAACATTGACAAAGAAGATGCTGTTCCAGCCGAATGCAGCAGTCAATATACCACCAAGAAGCGGGCCGAGGCAAAGGGCGATAGCGATGGAAACAGCCGTCACGCTAAGTGCTTTACCGCGATCTTTCTCCTCGGCAGCATGAGTGGAAATTGCCGGTCCAGATGAAATTATCATGGCCCCGCCTACTGCTTGTATGATACGCCCAAAAATCAATATGTATATATTGCCAGATAGCCCGCATATTAACGAGCCCACCGTAAACATCGACAGTCCTGTTACAAAAACCCGTTTTCGCCCAAAGGCATCCGCCAGTTTTCCGCAGAGCAATAACATACTACTGATAGTAATGAGATATGCAGTAACTACCCATTCGGTCAATGTAAGAGAAATGTTAAAATCTTTTTGAATTACCGGTAATGACACGTTTACGATACTGTTGTCGATTTGGCTCATAAAACTGCCCAATGCAACTGTAATCAAAATGTTTCGTAGTTTTGTACTTGAAGTACATTTCATAGGTATCACTCTCCTTTCCAAGATAAGGATGTTAGAATGCGAGAAATTTATCACATTTATAATAAGCCGCGAGTTTGTCGTTGTCAATAGTATGCGAGGAATTCCTCACATATTGTTGACAAGTAATCTGTCGGAGAATATAATGACGGTAAAAGGAGTGATCGTATGAGTGAAGCAAGACCCATCCGCAGACCTAGGCAGTCCAGAGGAATCGCATCCAGGTCAAGAATCGTTGATGCTGCCTTTAAAATATTTCAGGAAAAGGGATATTACGGAACCAACACCGAAGACATTGCAAAAGCCGCCAATGTTTCCATTGGATGCCTGTATTCATACTTCAAGGATCGGGACGATTTGTTCCATGAGATACTTAACCAGAGGAATCAGATTTTCCTTCAACTGCTTCCTTCCGAATCAGTCACCATAAAATCAAAAGAAGATATCCGCGAGTGGTTGAAAAAACAGATAATCCGAGTGGCCGAATTTCAAAAGAGTTATCAACGCATCTATACAGACGTTCGGTCCCTTTCTTATTCTTCCACGGTGATTTCACATATTCTTACGGAGCAGCGAAACCACCGTCTCCATGTAGCAATGGAGTTTTTCAATACGCACAAACAAATTCTCAAAGTGGAAGATATAGAAGCGGCTGCGATTCTGTTCTGTAATCTTATTTCTGTCACCACAGAGCAAATTGCATTTCGAGAAAACGATATCTCAGAAGATCGCATTTTGCAGGCTGGAGTTGATGCCTTGATGGCGTATCTGTTTGATTTCACATAACGGCAGCCATATCAAAGTTTTTTGCTAAGTTTTAATTAATCTAGCCACAAGACATAGCTGCCTTGTTGTTTAGGCTTATTATGACAATAACTCTCGTTTTTTCTATACTCAACTTATATAGCAGAATGTTTTATTGAAAAATTGTCGTTTAGTCAGGGAGTTTGAGGAAGATAATATTTTAAGTAATATCAACATGTAAGATTTTAATATAAGGAGAAAGGGCTATGATGCATGCAAAAAAAATAAAAAATAGAGGAATTTTATTTACATATGAAGGTGTTTCAACATGGGATCTTAATCTTTATTTAATCAAGGGTGAAAAATATAATTATATTATTGATACAGGCCTAGGCTCTTTAAGCGTTGAACCAATTAAAAAGTACCTGGAAAATGACTCTAAGCCAATAATTGTGATAAACACTCACTATCACTGGGACCATGTCTGGGGGAATGGTTCATTTGAAGATTGCTTGATTGTATCCCATAGATTGTGCCGAGAAAAGATTGAATCAGAATGGGAAGATATGCTGAATGATAACAAGCAGTACTGCTATGGAGAAGTTAAAATGATGCTGCCAAATTTAGTTTTTGAAGATGAACTGTATTTTCCAGATGATAAAATTAGATTATTTTATACTCCTGGACATACAATTGATTCTATAAGTATATTGGATGAAAAAGAAAAGATTCTCATAGCAGCAGACAATATTGGGGACAATATGGAGGAACTTCTTCCTGAACTTTGCTGTGAAAAGGAGATTTATATAAATTCTCTTAAAAAGTATGAAAAGATGGATTTTGACTTATGTGTATCAGGACATAATAAGGTTTTAAAAAAAGATGTAATTGATCAAATATTAAAGAGGTGTTCAAATATATGAGTAATATTACTAAGGATTTTATTAATCAAATTGAAGCACACGGATTTAAAGCAGGAATCATATCTATTAAGCATATGGACGAGATACAATCAGATATAGAAGCTACAGTGAAGAATTCTAAGGATGTTAGTACTCATATAGGTAAATACTTAAGTGGATTTGTTTATGATTATATGGACGAGCTTCCAAATGCCAAATCCATTATAGTTATAGCAATGCCGCAGCCAATGAGCAGGATATATTTTACCTTAGGAGCTAAAAAAAGAGCAGTAATAATGCCTCCAATGTATTTATTAAACTCAAGTGTTGAGGGAGAAAAGCAGCATAAGAAAATATGTGAAGTAACTTCGATTGTTGAGAATACTCTTTTAGAAAAGAGCTTCAAGATACGTAAAATCAATCTTCCATGCAAGCTTGTAGCCTCAAGAAGTGGACTTGGGTCTTATGGGAAGAACAATGTATGCTATGTAAATAACGAAAGCAGCTTTTATTGGATGGGGGTATACATATCAGACTTACCGTGTGAAGAAGATTCTTGGCAGGAAGCAAAGATTATGAAGGCATGTGCAAATTGCGATTTATGCGAGAAAAATTGTCCTACAGGAGCAATAGCTAATGATAGGTTTCTAGTGCATGCAAGCAAATGTATTACCTTACAGAATGAAAGCACAGAAGATTTTCCTGAATGGTTAAACTCAAAGTGCCACAATTCTATAATAGGGTGCATGAGATGCCAGATTATATGTCCCGTAAATAGGAACAATATTAATGACATAGAGGATTTAGGAGAATTCGATGAAGTGGAAACAAAAATGATACTAGATAAGACTCCATTACATGAACTTCCAGAGGCAACTTATAAAAAGATTGAAGTAATCAATTTTACAGAATATTATGAGTTACTTGCACGTAATTTAAATGCTTTAATAGGTAAATATATATAGACAACTTATAAATTAGGCTTACGTGTTTTATCGAAATCATATGAAAAGTTTAACTTAAATATATTGAATAATAAATAGCTGAAAGATATTAAAGATACCTTTCAGCTATAACTATTTTACTCAGTGAAGGGTTAGCTAAAGCCAGTTCCTAACTATGTCATAATCAATTGGTGCCTGCCCATTATTTCCATACCCTAATGCATGAGGTAAAGTATGAAAATCACTGCCTCCGCTTTTTAATAAGTTGTGGCTGTTACAATAAGCAGCTATTGCATTAATTTGTGATTGTGAATGCTTACGATGTATACATTCAATACCATCTATTAAATTCAATCCAACAATATCGTTAATATAATCTTCTATGTTATTTACATCATATACATAAGGATGAGCCAAAAAGCATTTACCTCCTGAACTATGAATTGTTTCTGCAGCTTCATAGATAGTTGGAAGAGTTTCTGGTGGATGTATATAAAAATGGCTATTAGGGTTTAAATAGTGCTTTCTATAAAAAGTAGTTCTATCGGTGATTTCTAATTTTTTTAGAATATGCAAGTTTTCGTCATAGCTTAAAATATCATCACAAATGACATCGTTAGCAGGAGTGTTTCTGCCCTTTATATTTAAATCAGAGGAATGTAGAATTTTTAGTTCATTACAAACCTTTAGTAAATGATTTAATTTAGAACTTTCTATCTCAATATAATTAATATTTTTATTAGCCTGTAGTATTCTTGATTTCTCTATAGAAGCAATATCAATATTGTATCCTAACATATCCATGCTGATTCCATTAAATGAAAAAGCTATTTCAATGCCTTTAATTATTCTGCCACTATATAATTCAATTATGTTTAAGTCAGCAAGTTTTTTATATGCATCAATGGACTGGTGATCTGTAAATGAAATAAATTCTAATTTCTTTTCTTCTGACATTTTTAATATGTCTATTACATCAAAAGCTCCATCAGAATTATTGGTATGAATATGTAAATCTATCATTAAATATTTCTCCTTTGCTTTAAATTGTAAGGTAGTATAAGCATTTTTAGAATATACTTATTTTTATAAAGCACAATTAGCTGCTTTTAAAGTTATCATATCATTAAATATTTTTTTGAACAATGAGGCTCATATTATATTAATACTATGATAGAATTAGGTAAATAATTTAGAGAAATGAAATAAAAATTTTAGGAATTATAGATATATATGTTTCAATAATAAAATTATATTTAGAAGGGCTATAGGCTAAGTAAATATATAGATGTAAAATGCATAAAACTAATTGCAACATATATATTAAATAGAAATGTTAAAGAACAATAAAGACAGTGTTTACGAAAGAGGGGTAAATTCATTTCAAATAGGAATATGCAAATTCTAAATAAACTTAGAGCCTATTAAACAGATTTCATATAAATAAAAAGTTAATAACCTTATTATTTGTAATTTTTACATATTGGAGGGGATTTATGATTACTAAAGTTTTGGAATTTATTAATTCAGAAGCAGCATTTGAAGATTTTAAGCAGTTGGAAAAATATGGAGGGGTTGCAACAGAATACATAGCTGATGTTTTCAAGCTGAGCAGAACACAAGCAAGCAGATTGTTAAATGAACTGGTGAAGTCTAGGGAGTTGATTAAAATAAATAGCCGCCCAGTTAGATTTCTTCCGACTAAAAAGATAAATAATACTATTGGTCCTACAAAGAAAAGTATATATAAAGATATATATGAATTAGAACAGGAATGTAAGTCATTAAAACAGGAGATTATTTTTGAGAGTATAATTGGCCATGATAATAGTCTAAAGGAAGTTATTGAGCAGATTAAAACTGCGGTGTTATACCCTCAGGGAGGCTTAACTGTTATGCTTACAGGTGAAAGTGGGGTTGGTAAAAGCTTTTTAGCAGAAATAATCTATAAATATAGTGTAAGCTGCGATGTTTTGGAAAAAGACAAACCTTATAATGTTTTGAATTGCGCTCAGTATTATAATAATCCTGAATTATTATCCGGTATATTATTTGGGCATGCAAAAGGAGCCTATACTGGAGCTACAGAATCAAAAGCAGGATTAATTGAACAGTCAGATGGAGGAATTTTATTCTTAGACGAAGTACATAGACTAAATAATGAAGGACAGGAAAAACTCTTCACATTTATGGATACAGGGATATTTTCAAGGATTGGTGAAAATGGAGTAAAGAGAAAAGCAAATGTACGATTAGTTTTTGCGACAACAGAAAACTTATCTGAATTTTTACCAACCTTTGTGAGAAGAATACCTATTAATATATATATTCCTAATATAGAAGAAAGAGGACCTATAGAGAAGAAGAACATAATAGAGCATTTTATATGTGAAGAGAGCAAGATTTTTGGAATACCAATTGAAATTACACAGCTTACATTAGATACAATTTTAAAAATAAAATTCAAAGGTAATATTGGAGAATGTAAGAATGTCATAAAATATGCATGCGGAAGAGCATATTCAAAAGGACAGAGAAGGAATGGGAATATATTTGTTACATTGCAGGACATACCAAGAAGCATATATATTGAGAATGTAGAAATTTTTAAGTTTCAAAACAATAATAAAAGTAAAAGTATTGTGTTTTCAGAGAAGAATGATATATATGTTCAAACACATGAGGAAAGCAGGCAAAGCATAATTAAGCAAAGCATTTTAGAATGTTTTAAATTGTATAAATTGCTTGAAGTTGGAGAGGCCACAAAAGAAGAGTTTTATGAGAAGAGCTCAAATATAATGGTTAATTTAATGGATAGATTGGTGTTTGCTAATAATGATGAAGCTAAAAATGCTATTATAGAATTTATAATCTCGACAATGCAGGATATATTTAGAAATTTAGAGATGAATTACAATATTAAATATGATGGAAATAATGTATTGGCTTTTTCATCGTATTTATATTCAAAAAATGATTCTTATAGCTTAGAGGAAGAAGATTTAAAACTAGAGAGTAAACTGTTAAATTACTTAAAGAGAGAGAATTACAAGGAATATTCTGCAGTTTATAAGATAGCAAATTTAATAGCAAACAGATTGGATATTTATTTAACTAATAGTGATTTAATCATTATGATTGTGTTTCTTAAAACTACTGCAATACGTATGAATTCAAATAAGATGAATGCAGTAATTATTGCTCATGGATATGCAACAGCAAGTAGTATGGCTAATGTATGTAATCGTATTATAGGTGTAAATGTATTTGCATCTATAGATATGCCCATAGATGCAACGGCAATGGATGTACTTAAGCAATTGAACAGGTATATTGGAGAAGATAAATTAAAAAATGGATTGATTGTCTTATTTGATATGGGATCTCTTAATTTGATTTATGAAGATTTAAAAAATAAAATTAACAGCCCTATGCTGTTTATTGATCCGGTTACAACTGTATTAGCTTTAGAGGTAGGAAATTTATTAATTCAGGGAAAAGAGATTGAAGAGATTGCAGATGTGATGGTTGAAGAAATTAAACCTAATATACAGTTATTTTATCCTCAAAAGAACAAGGAATATGCAATAATAGCGTCTTGCTTTACAGGAATAGGTACGGCAATTAAGATACAAAAGTTACTTTCAGAAAGTTTAGCAGGAATAGTTGATATAAGGATAATACCTTATAATTATGATAGTCTTGTCTCTAAAGGGGTAAATGATTCTATATTTAAGATGTATGAAGTATTAGCTATTATAGGAACTTACAATCCTGAAGTTGAAGCAATTAAATTCATATCTTTAGAAGATATGATATCAGGAAAAAAAGAAAAGGATGTATATAAAATTTTTAGTAAAGTGGCAGAACCTGATAAGATCAAATTAATAAATGATTCTATTGTGAAAAATTTTTCTTTAACAAGGGTTATAGACAGTCTGACTATTTTAGATTCTAATAAGATCATAGAAAGAATTGAAGAAGGCATTAATGAACTTGAAAATAATCAAAAAAGAAAAATATCAAATGATAAAAAAATTGCTTTATATGTTCACTTAAGCTGTATGGTAGAGAGACTAGTAAGGCAGGCCGAGATAGAAGAATATACTGATATGAATCTATTAATTAAAGATCATCAGAGTGAGATTAAGCTCATTAAAAATTCATTTAGTGTGATAGAAAAAAGTTATAGTGTGCAAATACCAATTTCAGAGATTGGCTATATCTATAATATAATATATGGTCCAATTCAGTAATTTCAAGGGATTGAAAAAATTATATTAAAATTTTAAAAAAGCATGTCACTAGTTGGCATGCTTCTTGCTTATTAATAAGGTATGAAGGAGGTGATAAAATGACAAAATTTCTAATTGCAACTCATGGAGAATTATCAAGGCAATTCATAGAAACTAGTAAATTAATTGTAGGTTCATTAAACAATGTTGAGTATTTCTGTATGACTAAAGATAAGTCAGGAGATGATGCAGAAAGGGAAGTAAGAAGAATTTTATCTAATAAAGGTGAAGAAGAAAAATATATTGTTTTAACAGATGTTTTTGGTGGAAGTGTAAGTAACCTGTGCACAAATCTATTGTTAGAAGGCTATGAATTTGAACTAATAACGGGTGTGAACTTACCAATGATGTTAACAATGCTTTTATCCCAAGAGGAGGATATAGATTCATTAGTAAAGATGGGCTTAGATGAAGCAAGAAAAGGAATTATTCACGTAAACGAATTACTAAAAAATAAGAAGGAGATGAATGAAGAAGATGATATCATTGATGAGAATTGACGACAGATTAATACATGGGCAGGTTGCATTTGGATGGTCAACATCATTGGGGATAAATGTAATACTAGTAGTTAATGATGAAGCCAAAAATGATCAAATGAAGGCTATGGCATTAAACCTAGCTAAACCAAGCAATGTAACTTTGTATATTAGAGGAGTACAGGAATCAGGGGAGATAGTAGAGAAATTTGCTCAATCTAAAAAGAATAATGTACTTGTTTTAGTGAAAAATACAAAAGATGCATTGGAACTCGTAAAAAATTCAGGCGGAGCTATAAAAGAGTTAAATGTAGGGGGCTTGAGATATGAAGCTGGAAAGCAGAAACTAACAGATTTAGTGGCTGTTGATGAAAACGATGTATCTAATTTAAAAGAAATAAATGATTTAGGTATAGAAATCGAATTTAGAATGCTGCCTAGGGATAAGAAAAAGACTTTATCAGATTTACTAAAATAAGTAAGGAGGTAAAAAATTATGATAGCACAAGCAATTATGCTGGGATTACTTGCAGGAATAGGCATACTGGATGGGCGTATTTTTGGGCAGATAATGCTTGAAAGACCAATAATCACGGGTGCCTTAGTAGGACTAATTTTAGGAGATTTAAAAACAGGTATTATGATAGGAGCTCAACTTGAGCTTATATGGATGGGTATTGCAGGAATAGGTGCAGCAACACCACCGGATGTTGTAACAGGTGGTATATTAGGTACAGCTTTTGCAATATTATCTGGAAATGGTGTTGAGGTGGCTTTAGCCATAGCAGTACCAATTGCAGTTTTAGCACAATCATTAGGAGTATTAGTAAGAATAGTGAATTCTTATTTTGCTCAAAAGGCAAGTGCATATGCTAAAAAGGCTGATTTCAGGGGCATTGCAATAATGATGTGGATTCCGGTTATGTTATTTTTCCTAAGCACTTTTATTCCTACATTTTTAGCAATTATGCTGGGTGCAAATGCGGTTACAGCATTAATAAATTCTATTCCAAAGATAATTTTAGAAGGACTTGGAATAGCAGGGTCACTATTACCTGCAGTAGGATTTGCACTATTAATGGATATGTTACTTTCAAAGAAAATGGCTGTATTTTTCTTCATAGGATTTTTATTAGCAGCCTACGCTAAATTAGATGTAACAGCAATAGCTTTATTTGGAGCATGTGTTGCATTTATACTAAATATTTATATTAATACTAAAGAAAACAGCACAGTTAAGCAGGCAGTTGCGAATAATTTAACGGAAGGGGAGATTGACTTTGAATAAGCTAGGTAAAAAAGAATTAAGAAGTGTATTTTGGCGTTCGTTCGCGCTTCAAGGAGCATTTAACTATGAAAGAATGCAGAATTTAGGCTACTGTTATGCAATGTTACCAGTTATTAAGAAACTTTATTCAAAGAAAGAAGATCAAGTTAAAGCCTTAGAAAGACATCTTGAGATATTTAATACAACCCCAGTAATTGTTCCAACAATACTAGGAATTACTGCTGCAATGGAAGAACAAAATTCAAATAATTCCGATTTTGATGAAAGCGCAATTAGTGCAATAAAGACAGCTTTAATGGGGCCTTTAGCAGGAATAGGGGATTCGCTCTTCTGGGGAACCTTTAGAATTATAGCAGCAGGAATAGGTGTTTCACTAGCAAGTGAAGGAAATATATTTGGACCAATACTGTTCTTGCTATTATACAATGTACCAGGTTTTATCGTTAGAATATTGGGATTAAAATATGGGTACCAATTGGGAGTTAACTCGTTAGAGAAGATACAAAAGCAGGGATTAATGGAAAAGATAATGTCTATAGCAACAACTGTTGGATTATTTGTTGTTGGTGGAATGGTATCTACTATGTTAAAGATAAAAACTCCGTTAGTATTTGATTTAAACGGTGCAAAAGTAGTAGTTCAAGATATATTAGATAAAATATTGCCAAACATGCTGCCGCTATTATTTGCTTTCTTTATTTATTATCTATTAAAGAAGAAAGTAAGTATTACCAAAATAACAATAGGCGTTATAATTGGCGGAATAGCATTACATGCAATGTGGTTATTATAAAAAATCAAGGAAAGAGGTACAAAAATGAAGATACAAGATTATATGTTAGAAACTCCAAATAAGATGAAAGAAATTATTTCAAATTCTGGTGAACTATTTAAAGCTGTAATAAAGGAGGATATAAATAAAATTATAATAACAGGATCAGGTACAAGTTATCATTCAGCTTTACAGGTTCAGGCTTATTTACAAAGTATATTAGATGTTGAAGTTGTAGCAATTTATCCATTTATGATAACTAAAGATATGTTTAAAGGCACAAATGAAAAGACATTAGTGGTTGGTATTTCGCAGGGAGGAAGCAGTTATTCAGCGTATAATGCCATGAAACTTGCTAAAGAACATGGCTGCATTATTGCATCTATGGCTGGCTGTGAAAATGCTTTAATAGATGAAGTAGCAGATTATATTTTAACAGTACACTGTGGAGAGGAAAAAGCAGGAGCTAAGACTAAAGGTTTTTATTGTACAAAGTTAAACTTAATGTTGCTTGGACTTGAAATAGCAAAAGGAAAGGGACAAATCTCTGAGGAAAAATACAAAGAAGAAATAAATAAAATCATAGATGCCAGCGATAGATTTGAGGATGTATATAAAAAATCAGAAGAATGGATAGAAAAAAATAAGAATAAGCTAGTGGAAGCTAAGGAAATAAGAATAATAGGACCATCAGAATTATACGGCGATACTTTAGAGAGTGCATTAAAATTACTTGAAACTATGAGAATACCTGTTACAGGATATGAGTTTGAAGAATTTATACATGGTATATACAATGCAATAAATAGTGACTCAACAATATTCATATTAGATACAGGAAAAGAACCAAGAGTATCAAAAATGGTAGAGGTATTATCAGGATGGACAGATAATATCTATGTAATAGGAAGAGATGTTGAAGCAAATGATAAAAATATACAAATAAACTCTAGCGAAGATAAGTATTACCAAACATTTAACTTTATAGTACCAATCCAATTAATATGTGCGGAAATACCTAATTTAAGAGGGGTTAATCCAAGTATACCAAAGGACCCTCAGTTTCATATGAAATTGGGAAGTAAGAGAATTAATAAATAAACCGTAATGCAAACAATCACTCACAAATATCTGTATGACAATAGCTATCTGTAAATTATTTAAATAAAAATAGTACTCTATTAAATTAATATGGACAATGTCTTTAATAGGCAGAGAAAAAATAAAAATTATGAAATAAAGATCTGATTTTGATATTTAATTGAAATCAGATCTTTTTATTATGTGCTTTAGAGTGAAAAAACCACATGCTAGGCGTGTGGTACTGACTATGAGGAAGCTAAGAATGCATTTAATTTTCATAGGTTTTTAGGTATAGCTATCTTTAGAAATTCTTCCATTGCTCTTGTGAGATATTTACCTTTTTTAGTATAAAAGTATACATTACGAGAAGTATTATCTTCCTCCAGCTTATAATAGACAACATCAGAATCTGATTTAGTGTGTTTTATGAGAGTATCACTTAAAAAACTAATCCCCATTCCATAACAGGTAAGGTTATAGGAAGTAACTAATTGATCTAACTTTAAGATTATATTAGGAGAGAAGCTATGATGCTGGCATATTTTTTCAGCACGCTTGCGTGTATCATTTCCTGACCTCAAAAATAAAAAAGGCTCATCCTTAAATAATTCTAATGGAACACTAGGGGTAACTGGGTCAAGATGCTTTCCTTGTATAATATCCTTAGAGGTTAATTGATATTCCTTAGCTGATTTGTTAACTTCAAACTTTTGAGGAACAGCTAATATTAAGTGTTCATTGCAATACTTATGTTTAGAATATATGCTTTCATTAAATTCATAATTATCAATGACTAAATCTAAGGTACCAGAGAATAACTGCTGTTCTAAAAGAGCAGTATTAGCTTCTACCATATGTATTGAAACCTGCGGAAAGCTTTCTCTAAATTCAGTGATAATAGGAGGAAGAATATAAGATGCAAAAAGATTGCTCCCGCCTATAGCAATATTTCCTGTGCATAATTCATCCATATTATTCAAGAAATTTTCAAAGCCATTTCTTATATCAATTATTTTTTCTATGCACTTCACATATTCTTTTCCATAAGGAGTTAGTTGAATTGGTGTTGTACTGCGGTCAAATAGTGGGAAACCTATACGCTCTTCAATCTTTTTAATAGTTGCACTAAGTGATGGCTGAGAAATATATAAGTTTTGGGCAGCTTTTGAAAAGCTTTTTTCTTTGTATACCTCGTAAACATATTCCATACCTTTAAACATAAAAAACCTCCAAGTATAAATAAACGATTATAATATTTATACGATTATATGTATTTGATTATATTGTATTAGAGACCTATAATTAAGTCAACAGATAGCTTTTGGAATAATTTTGTAAGAAAATAACAGCCTAAAGGGCATTGCAGAGTACTAATGGAGGCGAGGATTATGATCAAAGAAATAAAGGTAAGTGATAAAGAGATTCATTTCCGTAAGGAGAATGATTCAATTGGAAGTAAGGAAATTCCTGAGGATGTGTATTACGGAGTACAATCATTGCGTGCAGCTGAAAACTTTAGGATTACAGGATTATCCATGCATCCAGAGATTATTAATAGCTTAGCACAAGTCAAAAAAGCAGCAGCTATTACTAATTGTGAAGTAGGTATTTTAGATAAGAAAATTGCAGATGCAATTGTGAAAGCCTGCGATGAGATATTAAGGGGAGATTTACATGAATACTTCATTGTAGATCCAATACAGGGGGGAGCAGGGACCTCACTTAATATGAATGCCAATGAAGTAATAGCTAATCGTGCAATTGAGATACTTGGTGGTAAAAAAGGAGATTACTCTATAGTGCATCCAAATGATCATGTGAACTTTGGACAGTCTACTAATGATGTTATTCCAACTGCAGGAAAGATAACTGCCTTGAAGCTGCTAGAGAAGGCTCAAAAGGAATTATATAGGTTATATGATGCATTTTCACAAAAGGCAATAGAATTTGATCATATAATTAAGATGGGAAGAACTCAGATGCAGGATGCAGTTCCAATTCGTCTAGGGCAGGAGTTTAAAGCTTACTCAGTAGCAATAATGAGGGATGTCCATCGTATGGAAAAGGTAATGGATGAAATGCGTGTATTAAACATGGGTGGTACTGCAATAGGTACTGGTATAAATGCAGATATCAAATATTTAAAGCGTATTGTACCTAATTTAGCAGAGATTACAGGAATGAATCTTATACAAGCTTTTGATTTAATTGATTCAACTCAAAATTTAGATCCATTTGTAGCAGTATCGGGAGCGGTTAAGGCATGTGCAGTGACTTTATCGAAGATTGCTAATGACTTAAGACTAATGTCTTCTGGACCTAGAACAGGTTTTGGAGAACTTAATCTTCCAGCTAAACAAAATGGTTCATCTATTATGCCGGGAAAGGTTAATCCAGTTATTCCAGAAGTAGTGAATCAAGTGGCCTTTAACATCATAGGTAATGATCTTACAATTACTATGGCAGTAGAAGGTGGACAGTTAGAACTTAATGCCTTTGAGCCGATTATATTTTATTGTTTATTCCAATCAATAGACACTTTAACTTATGCAGTGCAGACTTTTATAGATAATTGTGTTAAAGGAATTACAGCTAATGAAGAAAGATGCTATGATTTAGTGGAAAATAGTGTGGGTATTATCACAGCACTTTGTCCTCATGTTGGTTATGGAGCTGCTGCAAAACTAGCTAAAGAAGCCATAAAGACAGGGGCCTCAATTAGAAGTCTAATATTAGAGGCAGGGCTTCTAAAGGAAGATGAATTGAATGAGATTTTAGATCCATTTAATATGACAGAGCCAGGGATATCTGGGAAGAAATCAAAAGTATTAATATAATTCATGACCATTAGAAGCATTAAAGTGTTAATCTATTGAGGGTCAGTTTAATATTGATGAACTAACTTTTTAGAAACTATATAAAATAAAGAGCACCATTCATATGTACCAATTTAACTTGATTAACATAAAATGATTATAACTGGGACTATTCACAGGAATATAATCATGTGGGGGAACATGTGATATGAAAGAGTTTATTAATGTAAACACCGAGTATTTTAGAGGTTATATGGCAGGATATACAGCAGCTACAGCAAATTTAGAAGATGATAGTAAAAGTGGCGATGGTTTTGGTAGTGATAGTGTTTTTGAAAAAGTATTGGAAGAACTTGCTGGTATTCTGAGAGATAAATATAACTTGAGTTTCTGCAAAGCTGCCAGTGTAATAAATGATATTAAGGCAGCGAAAACGGGGTATTCTGCTAGCTATGATTTTCAATATCTAACTTTTTATGAACATTGCATTGTGGAATGTAATGGAAAGCAATTTACTGGTGATTGTTCAGAAGTTTCATTAGGTGGAGTTACTAGTGCAGCTACACTTTACACAAATGATTTTAATAAGTTGTGTAGTGATACATCATCGTTTTTGATTGTGTCTAATCCATCATCGTATTTAGAGATGTGTTTCTTTGATAATGATGTAAATTATCTAGGGGATTTACGATATGGATTACCTAGAACTGCCGGAGTTTCTGGCTGCTCTGGTAGTTGGAATTAAGAGATTAAAGCCAGAACATTATTTAAAAGCATAAAAGAGTACTATTCATAGGGGTAATTATGAATGGTACTCTTTTCTATATTTAAGGGGTAAATATTTATGAAAAAAAGATTTTATCAAATCTATGATTTTATTATAGCTAGCTATTGTGTCAGTACAGTGACAAAATTCATAATACATTAATATTATTTTAGGAAGAAATATATATGAGATTTAAGATAGAACGGAAATGCTGATTTCTATATTGTTTTAAACAATTATAATACAGTATTTTAATTATAAGTAAATAATTATATAAAGTTTATTCTATATACATATTTAATAAAATTATACAATTCAAGAAAATGTAATAAATATCTATCCAAAAAACAATGTAAATGTTATAATTCTACAAGAAAGACATGTTTTTTTACAAGTTTTTTAAAACAAAGAGGTAAATAATTAATTCAGGGGGAAGGCGAATGAAATTAAGGAGTAAATTAACTATCAGCTTTACTATTTTTGCTATAATACCTTTGGCTATAGCTAGTGTTATAGTTGGACTTATTGTGCAAAACTACAACAAAAATGATGCATATGAAAGGTTAGACCAGGAGATTTCATTAGCAGAGAGCTCCATAAGCGGCAACATGGATATGTTGAAAAATGTTGCATTAGACAGCCAGAATGATGAACTTTTGGGTAATTATTTAAAGGATAGTTCATCAGAGGAATTAAAGAGTAAATTAACAGAAAGATATAAAAAATTATCCGATCAATATGGTGTGCTATCAAATGTAATCGTTTCTGGCAAGGATAAACAATCTCTACTAACACTGCTAACTAAAAATACTGATATAAGCCAAACTACAGATAATAAGCCAAAGGCAATTGATGTGGCAGAGAAAACAAAACAACTGTCATATTCAGGCATTAAAAAGAGTACATTTAATGGAATGCCTGTATATAACATGTGCATGCCGATTTTAGATGAAGAAAAGCAAATACTAGGTTATGTAATATATCAAATAGATTTACAAAAGTTATCACAAGAGTATATCGCTGATACTAAAATCGGAAAATCTGGATATGTTTTTGCAATAGATGGTGAAGGTACAACAGTACTTCATCCAAAGAATGAAGAAATCTTTAAAAAGGGTATTTTAGATACCAGCATTGGTAAAGAGCTCTTAAGCAAGAAGACAGGAAATGGAGAGTATGAATATAACGGTGTAAAAAAAATAATCTCATATAAAGAAAATGCAGAATGGGGATTAATATATGCAGCTAATATTCCTACTTCGGAATTAACAGTAGTCACTAGCACTGTAATAAATTCAATGCTGATTATAGGCGTAATTGCGTTAATTGTTTCAGTGGGGCTGTCTACATTAATATCAAAAAAATTATCAAGTCCAATTAATGATATTGTGAAAGCCATGAAGGTTATAGCGCAAGGTGATTTCACAAATAAAGTGGTTGTTAAGAGCAAAGATGAAATAGGTATGATGGGAAGCAGCATAAATGATACAATGGATCAATTAAGAAATTCAATATCTGGAGTAAAAGATAATAGTTTAAATGTTGGAAACTTATCAACTGCTCTTGCAAGTAATTCAAAAGAAATGGCAACCTCAGCTAATGAAGTAGCCTCAGCAATTGAAGGAATAGCAAGCGGAGCCGTAAATCAAACACGTGAATTATTGGATATAACTAAGCAGCTAGACCTGCTTAATGCTGAGCTAGATGATATAGATACTAAAATATCTAATGTAAATACAAGCAGCAAGGATGCTGAAGATAAAGCGGCATCAGGAAAAGACTACATTGAATCTTTAACAATATCTATAGATGAAGTTAAGCAGTCTTTCTCATTGGTAAATGATAAAATCAATGAATTAGGGAATTCTGTAAGCAAAATAGGGAATATAACCGATTCTATCAGCGAAATCTCTGAGCAGACTAATCTTTTAGCTTTAAATGCTGCAATTGAAGCTGCAAGAGCTGGTGATCAGGGTAAAGGATTTGCTGTAGTTGCTGAGGAAGTAAGAAAATTAGCTGAGGAATCAAGCAGGGCTTCAGGTGAGATAATGAATCTCATAACATTAGTAAGCAGAAGTACAAAAGAGGTAATTGATACTTCGAAACAAATGGATGAGCTAATAGGAGGACAGTCAGTTGTTGTAGGAAAGACTATTCAGTCATTTGACAGCATATTAGATTCAGTGCAGAAGATTGCTCCAATGGTAGATGAAACTTATAATGCAGTGGAAAATGCAATAAAAGCTAAAGATGCGGTTGTTAATAAGGTTGAGGGAGTAGCATCAGTTGCAGAAGAAGTGTCTGCATCAACAGAAGAAATATCAGCTTCAGCAGAAGAAATGTTTGCGACTACAGAGGAAGTTTCAGGTATAGCTTCAAGGTTGGATGAATCAGTAAATGATTTAATAAGCAAGGTTGAAAGTTTTAAAGTAGAATAATTAGAAGATGATGGAATGAGGAGTGCCATTTATGATGGTAAATGAATGGCACTCTTTATATAAAAAATAAATTAACAGAAGATTTTGAATTTAGCAAAAAAATAAGGTATAATTTAGATATAAATATTTAAATTATATAGGAGATGAGGAGGAATTTATAATGAAAGAACAAAATTTTTATGTTTGTAAGCGCTGTGGGAATATGGTTGAATCTTTAAATGAATCTGGAGCAAAGATTATATGTTGTGGTGAACCAATGGTTAAATTAGAACCAGGTACAGTGGAGGCAAGTGTGGAAAAACATGTTCCAGCTGTAACATATGAAAATGATATTGTTAAAGTTGAAGTTGGCTCTGTATTACATCCTATGATAGATACACATTACATCGAATGGATTTTAGTAAGAACAGAAAATGGTGAACAAAGAAAAGTATTAAAACCTGGAGATGAACCAAAAGCAGAATTCTGCTTATGTGGAGACAAGCCTGTTGCAGTTTACGCATACTGTAATTTACATGGATTATGGAAGACTGAAATCTAGAAAAATTAGTATTTAAAAAGCAATAGTATATTAAAAAGAATTAATTAAATATAGAGTGCCACTCATATTAGTATGAATGGTACTCTTTTTATATATTTATTTTATTCAGGGCTGATATATTTGGTATAAGGAATGCTGAAGGCAATTCCTGTTTCATCAAATTTATAATCTGTATTTTCGAGAGGTGGATGGCCATAAACTAAATTCAAGCCAACAGCATAAAGCGCTTGAGCCCAATCAGATGGCTCTATTAAAACAGTTCCAGTCATAAACCCTTTTTTTATTAATTCTTGAGATTCTGGTGTTCCACCAGTCCCAACAACAGGCGTGTATTTATTTTTATCCCCTGTGTTATAGCCGTATTTCTGCAAGGCTTTAACAGCACCTACAGCCATAGAATCGTTATTAGAAAGTATGGCTTCAATTTTATTACCGTATTTAAAGATAAGAGATTCGGTAGCATTTTTAGCACATTCCTCATTCCAGTTACAAGTAATCAGGGCAAGTTTTTGTGTTTTTATCCCTGCATCTTCAATTGTGGAAATGGCATATTTAAGCCGATCATTTGCCATTAGATTATTAGTTTCTCCTTGAAATACAACATACTGGAGTACATTATCATTATTTTTATCTAAAATTTTCTTGTTTTTATTCCATTCATCTATAATAATTTGCCCTTGCAGAGTACCCGTTTGCTTTGGATCTGTTGTTATAAAAATAACCTTTTTATAAGATTTAATATTAGATAAATTCTCTGGTGGCGAAACATAAAATAAAATTATTGGAATATTACGCTGGCTAGCTCTATCAACAACATTTTGTATTGTACTTTCCGTTGGATCTACTAGATTTATTAATATGAGGTCATAACGACTTTTTGTTGCTTTATCTAAATTTGAATTTTGTACGGCTTTATTATCCGCTCCATCGAAAAATGAAAATACAATCTTATCTGGGTTTTTATTTTGAATATCTTCCAGAGCTTGCTTAATAAGAGCTATGTATGGATTGCTGTAATCATAAAGCAGTACAGCAGCATTAACAATGGATCTTGAATTAACATTTGGATTGGCATATATATTATTATTTTGAGAATTATAAATCATTGTAAAAGAGAAAATAAATGCTAATATTTTTGCAAGCTGCTTCATTGTAAGCCTCCAATTACATTAAATGTTTTATAATAGCGTTAGCTTTTTAAGTTAAATTTATTCTATATGTTGACTTTAATAAATAATAACTATTTTTATGGCTATTGAATTATTAAAGAAGCAGGATTATAATGTTTTAAATAGAACGTATGTACTTATATTTTTAAAGAAATTAGGTGTAATAAATGGAATTTATGCAGGGATCTCTTTTTGAAAATATGAATAAAGCACCTTTGGCAGACAGAGTTAGGCCAAGAACCCTAGATGAATATATTGGTCAAGATCATATCCTTGGAAAAGGAAAGGTATTAAGGCAGCTCATAGAAGCTGATAATATCACTTCTATGATTCTTTGGGGACCTCCAGGTGTTGGAAAAACTACTCTTGCTATGATCATAGCTAATAGGACTAATGCAGATTTTATTACCTTTAGTGCTGTGACATCAGGGATAAAAGAAATTAAAGAAATAATGTCAAAAGCGGAACAAGGAAGAATGCTGGGTACTCGTACTGTAATATTTGTTGATGAGATTCACAGATTTAATAAAGCTCAGCAGGATGCTTTTTTACCTCATGTGGAAAAAGGGAATATAATTCTCATTGGAGCTACTACAGAAAACCCATCTTTTGAAGTTAACTCAGCTTTACTTTCTAGAAGCAGAGTGTTTGTACTTAATTCTTTGCAAAAAGAAGACATTATAAAATTATTAAAAAATGTATTAAAAGATGAAAGAGGCTATGGGAATAGGAATATTGATATTTCAGAAGAGCTTCTTAGTCTAATAGCTCTATATTCTAATGGTGATGCGAGAACTGCACTTAATGTACTTGAAATGGCAGTAATGAGCGGTGAGTTAAAGGGCAGATCAACAGTAATAAGTAAGGAAATTGTTGAAGGGTGTATTCAAAAGAAAGCCTTATTATATGATAAAAATGGAGAAGAACACTACAATCTTATTTCTGCTCTGCATAAATCTATGCGTAATAGTGACCCAGATGCAGCAGTATATTGGCTGGCGAGGATGCTGGAGGCTGGTGAAGAGCCTTTATATATAGCAAGGAGACTTATAAGGTTTGCCTCAGAGGATATTGGGCTTTCTGATCCTAAGGCTCTTGAACTGACAATAGCAGTATATAATGCAGTTCATTATCTTGGTATGCCTGAGTGTAATGTGAATTTAACCCAGGCTGTGGTTTATTTGTCTGTAGCGCCTAAATCCAATGCTCTTTTTAAAGCTTATGAAAAAGCCAAAACAGATGCTCAAAGCACCATTGCAGAAGGAGTACCTCTTCATCTTAGAAATGCGCCAACAAAGTTAATGGCAGAGCTTGGTTATGGTAAGGGATATAGGTATGCTCATGATTTAGAGGATAAAGTAGTTAATATGCAGTGTCTGCCTGAAAATCTTAAAGCTAGGCAGTATTATAATCCAACAGATCAAGGGCTTGAAAAGAATATAAAGGAGCGATTAGAGCTTATTAAGAAGTTGAAGAGCAAGGGGAAAAGTATTTAGAATATATATGTTACAATAATAAAGTTACATTTGATAGGTCTATAGGCTAAGTAAATATCAAGATATAAAATGAGTAAAACTAAGTGTAGCATATATACATGGAGCTTTTATGAAAAAATAATATGTAAATATATAATAAATTTAAAATCTTTGCAGAATATAAATATAGCTATTATAAAATTGACGCAGTGCTATAGATATGGTATATTTTGTTATATAGTATATTTTATATTTGCTTTTTATATAGGCAAAGGGGAGTAGTTTATTAGATAATGTCAACATATTGGTGTTAAAAGCCTGGCATTATCCACAGAATTGTGAAGCAAGACCTTTGGCGTATTTTTATAGTACGCTTAAGGTCTTTTTTTATTCTATATTTTTAGGAGGGTTTTAAATGATTATTGCACTTATTATTATGCTTGCTTCAGCAGTTTTAATTTATTTTAGCTGTGAATTCTTTGTAAATGCTATTGAATGGGTTGGAAAGGTATTTAATGTTTCACAAAATGCGGTAGGAACTGTTCTTGCAGCCCTTGGTACTGCTTTGCCAGAAAGTGTTGTTACTTTAATTGCTGTAGTTTTTGGGGCTAATGCTAGTCAAAAGGATGTTGGAGTTGGAGCAGCTCTTGGAGGACCGCTTGTTTTAAGTACACTTGCTTATGCTGTTGTAGGAATAAGTATTATCATCTTTAGAAAAAAGCGAGAACTTGGAAGTAATCTTGAAATTAACGGTAAGAAATTAGGACGTGATCAGCTTTGGTTTCTATTCATTTTTACATTCAAGGTTGCCTTAGGATTTGTTGCATTTACAATTAAACCTTGGCTTGGAATTTTATTTTTTATAGCTTATGGAGTATACTTCTTTACAGAAATGAGTAGAGAAGGTGAAAAGGTAGAAGAGAGGCTAGAACCTTTAAGATTTGCGCCTAAAAAAGCAAACCCTTCTAAGTCAATTATCTTATTTCAAACTTTATTTTCTTTGGCTTTAATATTTGTTGGCTCACAACTATTTGTACATAATTTAAATACTTTTAGTGTTTATCTTGGTATTCCAGCTCATATTGTTGCGCTATTTTTAAGTCCAGTAGCTACAGAGCTGCCAGAGATACTCAATGCTGTTATATGGGTTAGGCAGGGAAAGGAAAACCTCGCTCTTGCAAATATCAGCGGATCCATGATGATTCAAGCTACAATACCTAGTGCGTTAGGTATTATGTTCACCTCATGGATCTTTGATGAAAGCCTTGCATTTTCAGCAATAATAACCTTCATGGCTATTTTATTTTTATACATGACTCTAAGAAGAGAACATTTATCAGTTAAACGCTTATCTCTTGTTTCTCTGTTCTATGTAGTTTTTGTTATAGGAATGATATTTATAGTATAAGTATTTATATAAATTTTACTTTTGTATTGCTAATTAAGTACATACGTATATTTATTAACTTATAATTTGTAACTTATGCTTCTAGCTCTTTTTTTACTTAGAACTCAATTCTTAAGATAATTATGTTAATATTGTTGAAATAGAAACAAAAGTTTAATATAATGTTTTTAGTTTACAAACGAGTGGAGGATAGGTCATGAATAAAGAAGAACAGGTCATGAGTGGTTTCAGAGAATTATTTAACAAAATGTCTTGGCTTAATAAGTTTAAGATGGAAGACAGTTTTCAGGATTATAAGTCTTCTGAGGTACATTATATCGAATGCATTGGAAGAAATGTAGATTCCAACGTGACAAAACTTGCAGAATCCCTTTATATGACTAGGGGTGCCATAAGCAAAATGACCAAGAAGCTCATAAAAAAGGGTACCATTGAAAGCTACCAGAAGCCAGATAATAAGAAAGAAATTTATTTTCGTCTTACTGAAGAAGGGCAAAGAGTTTATGAACTCCATGAAAAACTGCACAAAGAATTTCAGGAACGGGATAAAGCCGTATTTGAGCAGGTAACTGATGATGAATTTGACAGTATGCTTAAGTTTTTAGAAAACTATAGCAGGCATTTGGATAAAGAAATGAAGAAGGTGAATATAGATACTAAGTCAGATAAATTTGAATAATTGAACCACAGGCAGCCAAACTATATTAAGAATAGGCTGCATTTTTATTGCTATCATTTTGTTGACAAAGAAACAAAATGATGATATGATGATTTTGTTGACAGGGAAACAAAAACACCTGTTATGAAAGGATGATTTAAAATGAACACAGAAAATTCAAAACAAACTATAGATAAATCAGATGTACAAGGAGGAAAAGGAATGAATGTTATAGGAATTAATACTAGTCCGCGAAAAGATGGAAATACTGCTTGGATAGTAAATAAGATACTTGAAGGTGCTAAAGAGCAAGGTGCTGAGACTCAAGTCTTCAATGTCAGCGATCTTGATATCAAACCATGCCGTGGATGCTGGGCTTGCCATAATGGTGATAAGGGGTGTGTTATCAAAGATGATATGCAGAAACTTAATGCTGCAATCGATCGTGCCAATGTCATTGTTTTCGGTTCACCTATTTACATGATGCAGATGAGTGCTCAAGCTAAGACATTAATCGATAGGCTGTTTGCACGATTTTCTCCACGATACTCTCCATATTTCAAAGAAGAAAGTGCTGCTGAAAAAAGATTAATTCTTACGTTTAATCAAGGTAATCCTGATTCAGAACTATTCAAGTCATATATTGATTATACGAAGCATATGTTTGAGCTCTTGGAATTTGATGTTAAGGATGTACCAGTTGTTACCGGCTTGAGAAATGGACCAGCTAATGAAAGAGAAGATCTGAAGGCTATGTTAAAGGATATAGGTTCATCGATTGTCTTGAAATGATTACTGTAATAATAAGGATATTAGGTGTTTTTGCCCATTCCTCCATCTTGGAGGGCTGGTCAAAAATACCCAATTTGTCAGGTGATAAGGATGTTTTTTAAGGAAGCAAAATAATAACTTTTGAGAGGAGGATTTAAATGTTTAAATTTAGATCACATAATATACATAACGCAGAACAAACCATAGATAAGAATGCTTTAATATTTGGTCTTATATCTGTATTTCTTTGCGGATTAGGCTTCACTATAATAGCACCTGTTGTACCATTCTTAGTACAACCTTATGTAAGCAATAATGGAGAGCAAGCCATAATTGTTACGCTGCTCACCTCTGTTTATGCAGTCTGCGTGTTTTTGGCGGCTCCAGGACTTGGAGCTTTAAGCGATAAATATGGCCGTCGTCCAGTACTCTTAGTATGCCTTTTAGGTTCCGCAATCGGATACTTAGTTTTTGGAATAGGAGGTGCTTTATGGATTCTATTTGTTGGACGTATAATAGATGGTATAACAGGCGGAACCATAAGCACTATCTTCGCATATTTTGCGGATATTATTCCTCCTAACCAAAGAACCAAGTATTTTGGCTGGATGAGTGCGATTGTAGGTGTGGGTACCGTCATTGGACCTACTCTAGGCGGATTGCTTGCTAAGTTTGGTTATTCTGTACCTATGTATTTTGGAGCAATAATAACTTTACTAAATGTTGTTTATGGATTATTTTTTATGCCTGAAAGCCTTGATAAGAATAATAGGCTAAAGGAGATTACCTTTATAAGATTGAATCCATTTATACAGCTCGCAAGCATACTTTCCATGAAAAACTTGAAAAGATTGCTTGTATCAGGATTCCTGCTTTGGATACCAAACGGATCTTTACAGGCGGTTCTTTCACAATTTACAATAGATACTTTTAGTTTTCAGCCTGCACTAATAGGACTTATGTTTTCAATTATAGGCCTCCAAGATATTATTTCACAAAGTCTCATAATGCCAAAGCTCTTGATGAAACTTAGTGATAAACAGATAGCAGTTCTTGGAATGACTTCGGAGATTATAGGTTATGGTTTTATTGCAGCATCTGCTATGCTTTCTTTCTATCCTCTTTTTATTGCTGGAATGTTTATATTTGGTTTTGGTGATTCCATCTTTGGACCTTCGTTCAATGGAATGCTCTCCAAGTCTGTGGATTCTAGTGAACAAGGAAGGATTCAAGGAGGCAGCCAGTCTATTCAGGCTTTAGCAAGAATGATTGGGCCTATCATTGGAGGTCAAATCTATGTGTCACTTGGACATGCTACACCTGCTTTTATGGGGATTATCCTTATAGCAGCAGCAATATCAGTTTTGCATAAAGGTACGTATATAACTATGTAAACAGTTATGAGTTACAAGTGATAAGTTAATGATGAAGCTCAAAGAGAAGGTTCGAGAAACTAAACATAAAAGGAAGTTAAATTGCATGCAAATTTAACTAAGTTTGAGAATCCAAATATTAAATAAAGAAAAACACACATAGGGGATATGTGTGTTTTTCCTCGGTTCTATATTTTTATGGGTCTATATTTATGAAAAAAAGATTTACAAAATCTATACTCTTATTATAGTAATACATTGTGTCAAAATTGTGACAAATTTTAATCTTTATTAAAATTTATATATGGAATAATTATCTATTTGACTTGAACTGTTGGGTGTACTAAGTTCAAAGTTGGATACCCATATAATTAAATTTAATAAATTACTCCATAGTTAAAACAGCTCTGAAGTGAACTTTTGCATTTATCATTTTTTCATATGCCAAGTCTATTTGCTCTAATGGGAAAGTTTCAATCATTGGGTGTACATTTGTAAGCAGGCTGAAGTCTATAGTGTTTTTTCTAGCATTAGGGTCATTAGCTACCCAGCCTTGTATACTTTGTCTGCCAACTAGTAATTGAGCAGCAGGAATTTGAATTGGTTCGTTTATTCCGGCAACAATAACTATTTTTCCGTCAAAGCCAAGACCGCTCATTAATTCTGATACAGCTTTGCTGTTAGGTGCAGTTACAAGAATGACCTTTGCTCCACCGAGTTTTTTTAGTTCAGTACCTGCATCTGCGTTTTCTGTAGCTATAAATACTTGAGCACCTAACTTTTCAGCAAGGTCTCTTTTATCTGCTCCTCTTGAAATAGCAACAGTCTTAAAGCCCATCTTCTTAGAGTATTGAATAGCTAAATGTCCAAGGCCTCCGATACCTTGAATTGCAACTACATCACCAGGTTTTGCACCAGAATTTTTTAAGGCATCAAAGGTAGTAACTCCTGCGCAAAGAAGTGGTGCACCTTCGATTTCGTTTAATTCTTCTGGTATCATTACTAATTCTTGAGCTGTGGTTACCATGTATTCAGCAAAACCGCCATCATAGCTTATACCTGCAGGCCAGCCTACACCAACACGCTCTCCTATTTGATGGCCATTAACTCCAGGCCCTATTTCATCTATAACTCCAATAATTTCATGTCCAGGAATACGAGGGTATTCAAGGCCAGGAAAATGTCCTCCATCTTTAACAATAGCATCTCCATGGCAGACTCCGCAGGCTAAAACTTTAACTCTTACCTGCCTTTTCGCTGGACTTGGAATTTCCTTTTCTATTAATTCAAAATCCTTACCTGGTGCACTAACTTGAACTGCCTTCATTAACTTCATTAATAACACATCCATTCTTATAAAATTTTTATATATGTTTATACTGCAAGCTTATGTCATGTATTAAATGAGTTATTACTTTAATTTCATAATTCATCTAATTATGAAAGCATTATTGCAGTATATTATATAACTTAGACATTATTTTTTTTATTTAGCAGCTCCATGAGTTTTTCAGTGAGGTTATCATGTTTTTTACTAATAAGGCCGTCATATTCCTCAGGGCCATTGTTCTCAAGTTCCTGATAATACTTAAGCTTTAAATTAACCACTTTTAGGTTCTCCTGTATTTCTTTTTTTTGCTCCTCAAGAATCTTTTTTTGTAATAGAAGCATTTCTTTTCTTGAAGGAAGTGTTGAGTAGCCTTCAACACACATGGTTATATAATCTTTTATATAAGCAATTGACATACCTGTTGATCTCATGCAGCGTATTAAGATTAATTGTTCTAAATTCAAATCACTATATTCGCGATTACCGTTTTTATCACGTGCAATTGGAAAGAGTAATCCTTCTTTTTCATAATAGCGGAGAGTATGCTTGGAAATACTTAATTTTTCTGTGACATCTTTTGTTGAATAACTCATTATTTTCACCTGCCTATTTTAATATAAACTATAGAGTACACTCTATAGGAAGCTCTTTTTTTATTATGATTATACATTTATGATGTTAATTATGTATAAACAACTTCTAAACTTTATATAACAAATATGTAAGCTCCTGCATGGAATAAGGAGAAGAGAGTTTAGCTAATAAAGATAGGACTTAAGAAGATGTTCTAAATTTATTGGAAATTAAGTATAATGATAGGTAAAGACAAGCTTCTTTAAAAATAAATAATTTTATTATTACATATGAGAAGGTGAAGATATGGATAATAAAGAAATTGATGAGATGTTTTTCAAAATATATGGACAAGAGAAATTAGCTGAGGAATATAAAGATATAGCTAGAAACTCAAATGCATATGCTGGGCTTAAGACATATATAAAGCTGGAGGAGCTTATGGGTAAGATACTTGATAAAATTGAAAAACTAATCAAAAAATAATATAGGAAATAAAGTAAGAAGTTTAGTATTATATGCAGATAAATTTTTAATTTAAACATATTATAAATAATAGTTATAAATTTAAATATTAATGAGGAATCCTATAAAGGTACTTACTAAGTGTAGGTACCATTTTTTCATTAACTTAGAATAAAATTAAGAATTCTTAAGACTTTTCTAAGAAGAATTTTAATACTTAGCAGTTATACTAAATAAGACAATTTGAAGAAAACAAATAGAGAAGAAAAGATTTTTATGAGAAAAAGTTAGAGGAGGCTTCAATTATGAAGTTAATAAAATTCTTAATAGAATATTTCAAATCACCTAGAACTATAGGGGCTGTAGCGCCTAGTTCAGAAAGGCTTGCAGAGAAAATGGTCAGGGATATAGATTTTCAAAATGCAGAGGTTATAGTGGAGTATGGACCAGGTACAGGGGTTTTTACAGAGAAGCTTGTGGAAAAAAAGAAGAAGGATACTTTATTAATATTACTAGAATATAACAAGGACTTTTGTAAACAACTAGAAGATAAGTATAGTGGGTATAATAATGTCATAATAATAAATGATTCTGCTGAAAATGTAGATAAATACTTAGTGCAGCATAAAATTAATAAGGTGGATTACGTTGTATCAGGTCTGCCTTTTGCAAGTCTTCCCAAAGATGTATCAAATAAAATTTTAAAGAAGACTAGAACAATATTGAAGAAGAATGGGCTATTTATAACATTTCAATATACCCTATTAAAGAAAGACTTTATTACTGAGTATTTTAAAGAAACAGATATAGAAAGAGTTATTTTAAATGTACCGCCAGCTTATGTGTTAAAATGTTTGAATTATTAACAGAAAAAGGAGCAGGAGGATGCAAAAGATTGTGATAATAGATTATGATGCGGAAATAAGAAAGGTTATACGGTTCAAAGTGCTCTAAAAATGTAATAGGTCAAATATTTGCAGAGTGCTATGGAGACATAATTACAGTAAATATCAGATTATCCATTGCTAAATAAAAATAGAAGGCAGTCTTTTTGAGCTGCACCATGTCTACTTGGCAGGTGTGATTCATTTTTATAGACAGCCTTCTATTTTTTAATTATATAAGGTACGTTTGAAGTTATTATCTCCTTTAATGTGCCTAAGCCACATCATATTTAGTAACTTGTCTTTGAGTTATTTGAGCACCGGATTTTTTAACGAAATCACCAGAATTAGTTTTGAAAATATTCTTGGCAATTAAAGTGTCCATAAGTGCATTTATCTCATCCTTGGCAAGGTTAGATCTAACACCAGAGATGCTTAAAGTACTTTTTTCACCATCTGCAGTTAAAAAAGTCATAGCTAAAGCTTGTTCCATTAAATTCACCTCCAATCTTTATTAATTTACAGTATTAACGGACTAAGCAGTGACAAGACTAGAAGACTCATTGATAAAACAATCTCTAGTCTTAGAATCCAAAACACCTTTTATTGCTTCAGCAACGTCGTAGATGTCTTCAGGAGCTGCATCTGTCTTCACATTGGAAAAAGTCTTTTTAGCATAGATTGGATCTCCAGCTTTATCCACACTTTTTTGAACCTCAATGCTTAAAGATGTTGTTTGAATTGATTTTGTTACAGCCATGATTCCTACCTCCTTTATTTTGTTTTCATAAAGGATATATGGATGATTTTTAGATTTTACATAAAAAATCCAACTTAAAGAATAAAATTTTTTAAAATAACTAACTATAAATAAGAATTAGTTTCTAGAAGAATACAATTTCTATAAAAAGGAGAGCTGATAATGAGAAAACAAGCGAAGAGATTAATAATACTTATATTGCTTATGACCTTTTCTATAACTAATCAAGTGTATGCTCAAGGACCTGTTCAAACTGCACCTTTTGGACCTAAAGTAACAGATTTAAAAAATAAGCAGGACATTCTTAATAATTTCCAGCAGATTAAAACCATACGCTCAAATTTAACAGTAATTGATATAAAGTCAGATTCTACACCACAAGAATTGCAAGCTGTAAATATTCAAAATTATATTGAGCAGATGCAAGGTGTTAGAGACAATTTACAAAAGCATATAAACACATATGGAGATTCATTTACAGATGTATTTTTTTCAGAACAGATTATGTTTATTGCGGAGAGCTATATTATAAGTATGAGACACCAGCAATTCTTAATAAGATCAATAGAAAATAACTTAGAAGACTCAAAAAATCTATTTTATTCAAGCTATTTAATACCAGTATATTACTATCTTACTCTGGGAGATCAGATGACAGCATATATAGATGTTTATTTTGTTATATAAGAATAAAATGGCTTGCCAAAACTGATGTCAGTTAGCAAGCCATTTCTATTGTCATTTATATAATATGTACCTCAAATATTATTGATTGTTTTATTATAATTTGTTAATCTCATTTGCATACTTGGTTACAGATAAAGTATTTTTGTATTGTAACCAATGATTCGTAAAATACCCTATGGTAACTAAAACGCACAGAAGCATATCAATGCCAATGAGTAGTTGATAGCTTTTACTGATATCAAAGGAAACACCTCCGATTAAGCTTCCAATGATTCCACCTGCTTGATGGAATAGAAGGAGACTTCCAATGAATTTTCCTTTTTCCTTTGTGTTCTCGTTGGCAATTAGCATTCCTCCAGGTACAGCCCCTAGGTAAGTAAATCCGAATAGGACTGCAAACACAATCGGTGACCATGACGAATGAATAAACAAGATTATAAACGCTAAGATGCGTATCCCATACAACAGCGACATGGCTGTAAATTTATTTATACGATCCAAAAAGTATCCGAAAATGAGCGAACCGGTTATTTCCATAATCCCTAAGGTACTCATGGATATGGCAATCAAGGCAGGCTTTACGCTAGACCATTGATAAATAGCTACTAAATTCATTTCTACAGTCCCCATATTAAACCCACATGTAAATAATGCAAAACCAATGAATAGAAATAATAACATATTAGGACCTTTGAAAAGCAACTTCATTTTTGGTTGTTCAGATTCTTTTGCTTGGTCCTGTCGCTTCTCAGGATTCCGAATAAGAAACTGAATAACTGGTAATGCAACAAAAATGCTGAGCAGGCAGGAGATCAGAAATGCATCTCTCCATGTTAACCAAGTATTCGAGATAAAAATTGGAGTGCAAACTGCGAGACCAATAGATGATGAGCTTGCCAGAAGTGCAGTAGCTTTGGCACGATGATGCTTAAACCAATCAAATATTAGAATATATGTAGCAGATGCTCCTATACCGTAAAAACCCGATATGACTCCATATCCGATAAAAAACAAAACTGGACTATGCCATACAAAAACCATACTCGTCCCTAAGATGCTAAACATTGTACTTAGTAGCATTAATTTCTTAGGTCCATAACGATCAGCAATCCATCCTCCTATTGGGGTACATAATGCTGCAATCAGTAAGTTGGTTGACCATGCCATGGAAATCAAGCTCCTGCTTATGTTTAGTTCTTGAGACATTTGAACTTGATAAGTAGCCATGATGAAACGCAATAATGCTCCAATAAAGCCGATAATCCATAAAGCAGTCAAGCCGACCCAAGCATATTTACGTTCTTTAAACCATGTATCGTTCATTTTATTCACCTCATTTTATCATAATAAAAAAGATACCGAACGATATCTTTTTTATTATGTTAACACAATCATGAAAAAAGTGCAAATTTATATTTCTTGTGTTAAGAACATCTTTATGCTTTTATGTCTAATTATAGAATTGGCTTCTTGAATTAAAAAATCAGGTTCGCTTAGGAAGTAAGCACTGGCTTGTAATAACTATATAAATTTTTGGGGGTATGCTATAATAATTAAATAAAAAATAACATGTATAATTGGGATGAAGCTACGGAGAATTACATTCCTTGGAGGATACTATGACTAAAGGAGAAAACACACGTAAGTATATAATTAAGAAATCGGCTGAACTTTTTAATCAGCGAGGCTACGCAGGATCTTCGCTCTCTGATATTACTGAAGTAACTGGAATCAAGAGGGGTGGGATTTATCGTCACTTTGCATGTAAGGATGAGATTGCGCTTGAGGCCTATGATTATGCAGTAGGCATTGTTAATGAAAAATTTGTCGGAGCCGTAAGTGAACAACAATCAGCAATTGATAAGATTCTGGCCATATTTAAGGTCTATGAACAAGTTGTGGAACACCCTCCCTTTATCGGAGGATGTCCTGTATTAAACACGGCCATTGAAAGTGATGATACTCATCCTGAATTACGGAAAAAAGCCCAGCAAAGTCTCGAAAGGATGCTGCAATATATTAAGGGGATTCTTTATCAAGGTATAAAGAATGGTGAGTTAAAGCCAAATATTGATACCGATGCTCTTGCTACTTTCATTTTTTCCACTTTAGAAGGTGGTATAATGTTAAGTAAACTTGAGGGGAATAATCGGCATATGCAATTTAATATTGAAAGTTTGTCCAAGTATTTAGAACAATTTTCATCCGAATTATCGTAGTTCATTTCTTCCAAACTGTCACGTTAGAGAATATGAATCATAAGCAATAGCTAAGCTGGTGGTTTGTTCAGCCATGTAAGGGTCTGTTGCTGGCTGGACTGAAGGCCCTCCGAACGGGTCTGCTTCTCGCATGTTTTTCCATGTTGCCGCTAAAGCGGCTTTTATTTATTGCTCCTTTTTACTGGCTTACCCATAAGTTGTATATTTTGATTGTGCCTAAGACTAATTTTGTATAAATTCAGAGATGACTTCAGCCATATATTCGTCACTTTCCTTCATGCCGCCTTTAGCCCATTTAATCAGTACAGTATATAACCCACCAGCCATATATTCAATCCAAAAGGATTGCTTTTCTGGAGAATAGGATTCACCGCAGGAAGTCTCCATAGATAGGGCGTAGAGAGAATCAATGCATTTTTCAAGAAGCATATTTATTAAATTTGATTTAATTAAATTTGAAATCAGTTTCTCATGTTTTCTAAAATAAGAGAAGTATAGGCGAAGATCTTCAATGCTGTTATTATCATCTGAGTTGCTATAGCCTGATATTTCCTTAGAGTATTCCTTAAAAAGCTCTTCAAGATAAGTTCCTATTATATCTTCTTTCTCATCATAATTTCTATAAAAGGCCATTCTTGAAACTCCAGCTTTTTTAGTTATTTCCGTAATAGAAATTTCTTTAAAGTCCTTCTTTTCCATTAAAATCATAAGAGCAGTGAAGATACTTTCTTTGGTTAGTATATTTTGCACGTTATTAGTTCTTTTTTCCATAACAATATCCTTTCTTTTGTTGTACTTGATCAATAGGCTGCTGAAATGTTCTATTGATCACATTATACTATATCTAAATCACTGTTACAATTGTAACAATGAAATTCATAAGAAGGTTATGAGGTTTAGATGAGCACAGTATTTCCTATTAACCTGCCAGACATTTCTCACATCAGCTTAAAAAGGCAGATGCGTAAAAAATCTTCGGCTCCATACTCTCCTTCAATTTTATTCTTTTAATTTTACTAATAAAAACATAGAAAACGATAATAAATATCGTTGACAACGATATAAAATTACCATATTATGTAAGTATAGAGATGATTTTTATTTAGGGGGATTGAGGTAGACATGAGAATAAAATTGAGTATATGTTGTTATGAAAGCAGCTCATAATTGCTAATAAATCAGATTATAAGAGATTGCTTAGAAGAGTTTTAAAATAAAGTGGGTGATATGGTGTCGATATATAGAGCAAAACATACAGAGAATTTTACGCAGATACTAAATGAGGTATTAACAGATAAAAATTTAAGTTATGGTGCAAGAGGACTTATGGCCTATGTGCTGGCTCATCATGATAGATGGATATTCACTGGGGAATATTACTTCATAACTAAAAAAGATAAACTCTCTAAAATAAAGGGCTACTTAAGAGAATTAATGGAAGCTGGATATTTAAAAAGATATCAGGAAAAGGGAAGTAAAGGTGAATTCTGCAAGGTGTCATATATTTTTTATGAGCTGCCTGAAGCAATCCTGTCTATAGCAGAAAAGCCTAAATTAGCGGAAGAGAAATTAGAAAAAGGCAGCCATATAAAGCAGACCTTAGAAGCGAAAAAACTAATATCAGAAAAAGCAATAAATAAAAACAATGAAATAGATGAAAGCCTTGTGAAATCAGAACTTACGCCGAAAGCAGATTTACCGTTAACGGAAAAGCCGATAACAGTTTTACCGCTAGCGGGAAATTACACACTTAATAATACTAATAATAACAATACTGATATAAATAATATTAATATATATAGTCATTGGAACAGTAAAAAAATAATTGTTCATAAAACTTTTAGCATGGATATAGAGAAAGCAATAGTAAAGGCATTAAAAAACTATTCTCAGGACGAAATTGTTCAGGCTATAGATGTTTATAGTGAAATATTAAAGAGTGAATTCTATTTTAGTCATAAGTGGAGTTTAGTTGATTTTCTAGGCAGAAAAAATGGAATAAGAACTTTTATGGAAGAGGGAAGTAATAAGGTTAATTATGAAGTATGGAAAAAGGAGCGTGAAGGCAGTGGAAATAGCAAAAGATTTGCCAAAAGGGATAGGGGAGTGTTTAATGAGGATGCAGAAGATATTAGAATTGAACTCCCAAAACGTGAATTTACCCACTACACAAATGAGGAACTTACAGAGTTTGGAATCGACTAGATGCATATTATGTGGCGATACAGGCTGGATATATCACAAGGAAAGACATTCATATTCCAAGTGCGATTGCAGTAAGGCACAGTTTGCAATAGAGCAGCTGGCAGCAACAGGACTTGGAGCACGTGCTATTAAAAAATCTTTTAAGGATTTTGAACCATGGAATTTGAAGGTTAAAAGTATGAAAGACATTGCGACTAATTACTTTTTGTCCTTCGATACCATTAAAGATGAGGCCAATAATTCATTGGCTTTGCTTGGTGACAGTGGAGCTGGAAAGACGCATCTTCTAGTTGCATTAATCAATAATTTTGTGAGCAAGAAGAAGAAAAAAGTTGTGTACATGAGCTATATAGATGCAATCACAGAATTGAAGCAAAATGTCTTAAATGGTGATGTATATCAGGGAAGAATTAAAAAATATAAGAATGCTGAAATATTAGTCATAGATGATCTATTCAAAAATGGGTATACAGAAAGTGATTTAAGGATTACCAGTGAAATCATAAATCATAGATATATAAATAACCTGCCTATAATGCTCAGCAGTGAATATTTACTGAAGGATTTAATTAATATTGATAAAGCAATTGGAGGCAGGATTAAAGAAATGTCACAAAATTACCTGTATGAGATAACAGGGGTTGAAAATAATTATAGAATGAAAAGTAGCTGCCTATAGATTTCCAAGTTAAGAAATAGATTTATATATTTGACCAAGTCTTTTAATTTGCAGTTATTAGGAAAATGAATATGTTAAAGTCTATAGTAGGCAAAATTAGAAACTTATGAAATTATTAACTTTAATTTAAATAAACAATTCTATAAAAAACCAGTTGCTTCAAATTATTAAAACAACTGGTTTTGTAAATGTAATTTATTAGAGCTGGTTTGTATTTTTATTTCACGTACATCCAATCTAGTAATTAAATGTATTTACTGCTGAGTAAACTGGAGGGAAATAATAGATACCAATAATTAATATAGAGAACTATTAATTCTTACAATGTAAAGTTCACGCCAGTGAGTTTTTCACTTAGCTGCCAAAGCTTCTTTGCATAATCAGGGTCAATAGCCCAAGGACGTACCCCATTTGCTTTTATGCTATCTGCTGGAACAGCTTCTGCAATATTACAGTCTTCACAATATACGCCACCCATTTCATTTAACTCATTACTTGTAGCACACCATACAGAAGTAGCTGCACCCTGCTCAATTGTTTTAAATTCATTTGCCTGCTCATTGGATGAAGATTTTTTGTCATTGTCAGCAGCTTTGTTATCAGTTTTAATTTCTTGCTTAGTAATTTTTCCAGTATCATTAAATCTCCCAAGGTCTGTAGTAGGAATTAAGCCAGGGTGAACTGCAAAAGCTCTCACACCATAGTCTCGTCCAATTTTATCAAGCTGAACGGCAAAAAGTACATTAGCTGATTTAGATTGAGCATAGCTTTTCCATTTATCATATTCTATGTGTTCAAAGTTTGGATCTTCGAAATTAACTCCGCCTAGACGTTGAGCTCTGGAAGAAACTGCAACGACTCTTGCATTACCAGATTTTTTAAGTGCTGGCCAAAGTCTTGCTGTTAATTGAAAGTGTCCTAAATGATTAGTTGCAAATTGAGCTTCATATCCTCTTTCATCTCTCATTAGCGGTGAGGCCATAATTCCAGCACTGTTTATTAGGATATCAAGCTGTCTGTTAGATGCAATAAATCTTTTAGCAAAGGCATCAATAGAAGCAGGATTCATAAGATCTAAAGTCTCTAGTTCTATATTTGGAATTCCAGCTACTGCCTTCTCTGCTTTTTCAATAGTTCTAGCTGGTACTATGACTGTAGCTCCAGCTTCTGCTAAAACTTTAGCTGTTTCAAGGCCAATTCCTGAATAGCCTCCAGTAACAATTGCAGTTTTTCCATGTAAATTTATATTACTTATAACGTCCTTAGCTGTTGAGAAAAAGTCATATTTTGAGTTTATTGGTGCTTGAATAGTATTTTCCATGTATTTTTCCTCCTTTTAGATGAAACAATTCATAAGAGAAGTTAAAATCTCTTACCATGTCCTCAGTATATTTCTTACACTGCACTGTAAGTCAACATATAATTTAAAAAAATATTGATTTATAATTAGTTTAATTCTTATAATTGTTACTATACTAATTGATATAAAATTTATAGATTATTCTTAAGGAGATAATTATGAGCTATTCAATAAAAGAGGTGTCACAAAAATTAAATATATCAGCATATGCATTAAGATATTATGAACGTGAAGGATTATTGCCCTTTGTTAAGCGCGATGATAACGGCAGAAGAATATATACAAATGATGATTTGGGATGGATTCAGCTTGTTAACTGCATGAGAACCATGGGAATGTCTATTGCATACATAAAAAATTACGTTAAACTTTGCGTTAAGGGAGATGAAACTAAGGCAGAAAGAAGAAATATCATCCAGGATCAAAAGGATTTAATACAAAAAGAAATAAAAAAATACACTGAACTTTTAGAACTTGTGAATTTAAAATTAGATTATTATGATGAAAAAATCTCTAGAGATGAATTTAAGGAAATTATGCTTAAGAAAGATAGACATGACTTAATATAAGATTTTGTAATCTATGAGGATAAGGAGCTGTATGAGCA
>JAEZKY010000206.1 GCA_023435985.1 Bacillota bacterium
AGCCGCACCACTCACTCCCATTTTTAAGACAAATATAAAAATAGGATCAAGTATCACACTCACCCCTCCCCCTATTATTACAGATATCATACTAATTTTAGAAAAGCCTTGCGTTGATATGAATGGATTTAATCCCAAAGTAATTTGTGTAAATAATGTCCCCCATATATAAATATTTAAAAAATTTAATGAATATGGTAATGTTTCAGCACTTGCTCCTAAAATCAATAATAATTTTTCTTTGAAAATCATAAGAAATAACGTTAAAATTAAAGAAATTGCAATAAGAGTAACGAAACAATTTCCTAAAATATTTTCTGCTTCATCATATTTATTTTCCCCCATTTTTATAGCCGCTCTTGGTGCCCCTCCCATTCCAATTAGAGAACTGAATGCAGAAGTAATCATAATAATTGGAAATGTCAATCCTACTCCAGTTAAAGCATGTGTACCTACACTTGGAATATGCCCTATATAGATACGATCAATAATATTATAAAACAGATTTGCTAATTGAGCAGCAATTGCAGGTATTGCCAATTTAAAAAGTAATTTTCCTATACTTTCTTTTCCAATGTCACTAATCGATTCTTTGTTCATATATCTCCTCCAATCTCAATAGATTCTATTTTAAGCATTTTATTCATCTATAAGATTATCAAACATTTCTCAAATAAACTTTACAAGAAATAACTTAAATAAATAATTCTAATAAAAAACAGTAAAACATAGAAAAGAAAATATTCTTAAAATTTGTGATTCTTAAGAATATCTTCTGAAATGAATACCTTTTCAAATTGATTATTAACAGCTAAACCTAATGAAATTATACTTGAGATAACTTTATATTTAAGTAAACAGTTTTATTAGGAGTTGTAGAATTTGAGTTTAAAATTTATTATCTACACACATCTATTTAACAAATATTATTGACATTTTTACTATACATATCTTTTATAAAATCCACAACTCCTTATTATAATATAATACTTCTAAAAAAACCATTACATTCAATAGATAAAGTTATTACTATAATTAAATTAATCCCTTCTATTTTATTTTTAATTTAAACAGAAGCAATACCTTTACGTTCATTAAGCTCTTTCATCATGCTCTCATATTTCTTATTTGAAAGTTTATAGAAAATTCCCATTACAATAATAGTTGCAATAAGTAATACACCTGGATATATAAACATAAGCCCTCTTATTCCCATTAAAGCAGTTGTTGATTGTTCAGCATTTGGAACATACCCAACCCATGCCAATACTATTCCTGGAATAAATCCTGCAATTGCTTGTGATAATTTTCTAAAGAAAGTAAAGAAAGAGTAAACAATGCCTTCTGATCTATTTCCAGTCTTCCATTCACCATACTCAACAGCGTCTGATATAAGAACCCAGTTTAAACTGTTAACAAATCCGCTTCCAAAGTACGCTAAGCATGCAAACAATATAAATGCAATCGCATTATTAGCAAATAGGTATGCTAAAATATCTCCTACAGCCCATATTGCGCACCCTATCATATAAGTATGCTTTTTATCAAGCCTTTTAAGTGTAAATGGTACTAAAGCTACAGCTAAGAAAACACAGCCTATACTAAAGAATCCCATATATGGTAGTATATAAACCTGTTTAAGAACATATTGACAATAGTAAACCTGAACCCCTTGTTTTACATTAAAAGCAGAAAATGTAAATAGATTTACTATACATAAAATTAAAAGTGGTGCATTCTTTAAGATTGATTTATAACTTGTACTTAACTTCACTTTACTATCTTTAGGCTTTTCAGCAACATATCGTTCTTTTATATTTGCATAACAAAACAGTTGACATAAAACACCAAGTACAGCAAAAAAACCAACGGCCGATAAATAACCTGTAGATTGATTACTAAATAGCAAGACAATTGGCATAAATCCAACTGTAGTAAGTAATAATGCCATATTAGACCCTGCCTGTCTAAATGAAGCCAATTGTGCACGGTCATTAGTATCCCTAGTCATGGCTGGTGCCATTGATCCATAAGGTATATTAGACATACTGTATACGCTTCCAAATATCATATAAGTTAAATAAGCCCATATTAAGTTACCATCGACCGACAAATGCGGATTAGTAAAACTTGCTATAGTTGCAAGTGCTAATGGTAATGCTGCATAAAGTATAAATGCTCTAAACTTTCCCCTAGCTCCAAATTTTTTACGACTGTCAACCCAGGTACCTATACCAATATCTGCAAACGCATCCCATATTTTAGACACTAAAAAAATAGATCCAGCTGCTACTGGTGGTAATCCTAACGCATCCGTATAAAATTTAAGTAAGTATGTTTGCCCAACATCAAATAAAAATCCGTTTCCTAAATCCCCCATACCATATGCAATTTTTTCTTTAAGCGTTAACTTTTCTTTTTGTACCGTACTTTTTGAAACATTTGATTCCATAAGATTTCCTCCTTATTTTTATAAGATAACTTAATGTTGTCATTTTAAATACATTTATCACTGTTCAACACAATAAATCTTTAAATTCTACAAAAATCATATTAATTAGAATATATTAATCTAATACCTAAATTCACATTTAAACATTTACATAGAAACTAAAACATATGGCATTATAATTCAACTCTAAAATTAAGTTTTACCTTATGTTACATTTTTTTATTTCACTTTTAATTAATTACTTCTTAATTAGCGCTCATTATACTTATAATATTTATTACTAATAGGATCATTATTTTTTAGCTCTTATACGTATTCTTTAATAAAAAGCAAATTACCCCAGTTTTAATTTCAATATGAAATTAATTGTATTCATTAAATTATTTTCCAAGTCCCTTAAACATACTTCTTTTATACTCTTCTACACCTTCTTGATCGAAAGGATTTTCTCCCATTAATTTTCCTGATATAGCACATGCTAGCATAAAAATATAATATAATGATCCAAAAGTTTCTTCTGAAATCTCTTCTATCTCAAATTCAATACAAGGAA
>JAEZKY010000212.1 GCA_023435985.1 Bacillota bacterium
TTCCTTGTATTGAATTTGAGATAGAAGAGATTTCAGAAGAAACTTTTGGATCATTATATTATATTTTTATGCTAGCATGTGCTATATCAGGAAAATTAATGGGAGAAAATCCTTTCGATCAAGAAGGCGTAGAAGAGTATAAAAGAAGTATGTTTAAGGGACTTGGAAAATAATATTATTAATACTTCATCGAATTTATAAAATATTATAAATATTATAGAGCAAAGCTTGGTATAAAAATATCTTCCAAGATTATTAAGTCATAAAAGTTTATTTAATAGAGTTTGTTTTTTATAAACTCTATTAAGTAACTGCAATGATAAATAATATGATTTGAATTTATTTAAATGTAAAAGAAAAAAATATTATATTTATATATATGAGAGGAGTAATTCAATGTATAAAGACAAAAACAAATCAATACCTGAACGTGTGGAAAATTTGATTTCTCAAATGAATTTAGAGGAAAAGTTGGCACAATTAGCGAGTGAAATGCCACAAAGATTAATGACTGGAGATAAATTAGATTTAGATAAAATCAAGGAGTATTGCAGCAATGGGCTTGGGCGTATTACTCAATACAGTATGGTTGGATTAAAATCGCCAGAATATATAGCAAAAATATCAAATGAAATTCAACGGTATTTTGTAGAAAGAACAAGATTAGGAATACCAGTCATATTGCAGTCAGAGAACCTTCATGGATATCCAGGTGAGAAAGGAACAATGTTTCCATCAATGATAAATGCTGCATCTACTTTTAATCCTGAATTAATAGAAACTATGGCGGATGTTATAGGTAAGGAAACTAAAGCAGTAGGGATACGCCAAGCATTATCACCACTATTTGATATAGCAAGAGATCCGCGCTGGGGACGTTTGTATGAAAGTTTTGGAGAAGATCCTTATTTAGTATCACAAATGGGTGTTAGTTATACTAAGGGAATGCAAAAAGATAAAGAAAATGGAGTTTTAGCTACAGGAAAGCACTTTTTAGGATATGCAGAAACGCAGGCAGGATTAAATACAGCTGCTTCAAGGATAAATGATCGAGAACTATATGAATCATTTGCAACACCTTTTGAAGCAGGAATCAATGAGGCTGATCTAGGGTCAATAATGACATCGTATTCAGAAATAGATGGAATTCCATGTGGAGCCAACAAAAAAATTGTACGTGAATTGCTTCGAAAAACAATGGGTTTCAAAGGAGTAGTGGTATCAGATGGAGGTGCTGTATGGAAATTATTTAATACTTTTGGGATTGCAAAGGATTACGATGAGGCAGGATTATTAGGAATTAAAGGTGGAATGCAAACAGAAATGCCAGTCGGGAATGCTTATAGAAATCTTAGAAAATATGTTGAAAGTGGAGAATTAGATATTTCCATAATAGATGAGGCAGTGCGTAGTGTTCTTACTTCTAAATTTGAATTAGGATTATTTGAACATCCGTATGTAGATGAGACAGTTGTTGCTGATTCCATGACAAATGAAGCTAACGTTAGTGTTTCTAAAAGGGTAACTGAAGAATCAATTATATTATTGGAAAATGAAGAAGAAATTTTACCATTAGATAAAAGCAAAAAAATTGCTGTTATCGGGCCTCATGGAGGCTTATTACGTCCTAGCATAAGTGGTTATACAATAATGGCATATTATGAACTAATATCAAGTATGAAGGATAATATTAATGGAGGGGACTTCTCCTTTGGATCAATGGCATCCATAATTGGAGAAAATTTCGAACCGGAATCATTCTTAAAAGATAGATTTGGCAGTACAACTTTAGTAGAAGAATTAAAATCTAGAGTTCAAGTTAGTTATGCAAAGGGATGTAATATTATTGGAGATGACATTAATGATTTTAAAAATGCCATAAGAATAGCAAATAACAGCGATGTTGTAATTATGACACTTGGTGGTAATTGTGGATGGACTAATTGTACTGGCGGTGAAGGGAAAGACCGTACTAGTTTAGATCTACCTGGAGTTCAGCAACAGCTTTTAGATGAAATTGCAAAGACTGGGAAGGATATAGTGCTTATAATGTATGGACCAGGACAATATGCCCCAAAACTTACTGATAATGTGAAAGCCATAATAAATGGGTGGTTACCAGGTGCATATTCTGGAAATGTTATGGCAAAGATTTTATGCGGTGAAATAAATCCTTCAGGAAAGCTTCCTATAACAATGCCAAGAAATGTAGGACAAGTGCCTATATATTACAATCATAAAACTGGTAGTGGGTATACTCTGGTTCAAGAAAAAGCGGGACTTAATAATATAGAATTATTTGCGGGAGGATATGTTGATTCTCTCAATACACCATTATTTCCATTTGGGCATGGATTAAGTTATACAAAATTTAAAATATCAAATGCAGAAGTTGAAAATAAGGAATATTCAACTGATTCAGTAATAACTATTAAGTGCACTATTAAGAATATTGGAGATATGGCAGGTGCTGAAGTTATTCAATTATATTATAGAGATTGTGAAGCACATGTTACAAGGCCAGTAAGACAATTAGTAGGATTTAAAAAGATTTCATTAGAACCTCAAAAAAGCGTAGAACTAATATTTAAGCTAAGTACTGCTCAGTTAGGATTTTATAATGAAGATATGGAATTTGTTGTAGAACCAGGTAATGCTGAATTAATGATAGGAACTAGTTCAGAAAATATTGCATACAAAGAAACAATCAAGCTAACCGGAGAGAAAATGAATTTAATTGGTAAGAGAAAATATTCTTGTGTATCAGAAATATTATAGTGATTGAAGATATTTGGGATTATATAGGTATTAGAATTATTAACAATAACCAGTTTCATTATGATTTTTTCTAATAATCATATGTTAAAAATTTATTACGATAAAAGTGATTTTAAGTATGAATATATGCGGTACAACTTTTAAAATAATTTGGTAATTGCTAGTTAAAAAATGAGATTTAAGCTAAATAAAAATGATTAATAGAGGCTTTCTAAAAGGCCTCTATTAATATAGAATTAGATTTTCAATTAAAAGTTAGCTGGGTTAGAATTACAAAAAATAAAAGAAAAACACGGAAATAATGATGTATCATTTCTTCCTTTTATTAAAATTAGAATAGAAGAAAGGAGTAAAAGAAATAAGATGAAGAATAATGATAGAGAACTATCAATTAAAAGTGTTATATCTTCAATGAAATTAAGTCATTTACAAGAATTAGCTAAAGTTTTTGAAATACAAGTAACTGGAAAGAGAAAGAATGATTTTATAGAATATGTTTCACTATATATAAAAAACAATATATCAATAATATTAAAGAATTTTATTATTTATAGTGAATATGAGTTTATGGAGGAAATATGTAGTGAAAATTATGAAATGGAGATAAAAGAGGATTATAGAGATAGCATAAAATGTTTGGAGTATTTAGGAATAATATATTTGGACTATGATTGCAACAAGGAAAAAATATTTATACCAACTGAATTAAAAGCGAATATAAAGCAGAATAATTTCGATGAAAGTACAGTTAATTGTTTGAAGAAAAGAGAAGACTTAATAGAATTATTTAAAGATCTATTAGATACATATGGGATAATACCAATAAATGTATTGATAGATTATATAATTGAATATATAGGGTCAGAAGATACTGTACATGAGGCACTTAAAACATTATGGAGATATAATTTTCGAAATAAAGTATATTATAATGATTATAAATCAAGTTATTGCAATATTAAGATTGTCAACATGCAATTTCTTAACAAAAAATTAATTAGTAATTCAAATTTATCTTATAAGCATTATAATAGAAGCCAGCTTAAAAGTATGAATGGAGCAAATTTGAATTATATAGAAAATAAAATATATATTATTTTAAAAAAATATATTACAGCTGAGTTTTCTTTAAAAAATTTAGAGTATATAAAGATAATGATTAAAAATGATATATGTACAAGAGAAATAAATGAATTTATAATTCAAAAAATAAAAATATTGAGTGGACGAGACAGAAATAATATAGAGAGATTAATAAATAGCTTAAGATGTTATTATCCACTATGGACGCTTAAAGGACATTCTTTGAAAGATTTAACAGATAATTCAGTATTTAAAACTGATTAATTTAAAGTAACTTAAGAAAGAGATAAAAAAGTTGAAAATTATAATAAGAAAACCATAGGTAAATATAGGGGCTTATGGCTTTTTTGTTATGCTTAAATTATCATAGATTTCAATTTCAGTTGTATTTCGATTACACAAATTTAAATATTTTTCTATAAGATTATAGTAACAAAAGCATAGCAAACGTTAGAGTAAAATAAAAAGAAAAAGACGCAAATTCATGATAAGATATTTACATAAACATTGTAAAAAGTACAGATCATTGGACAAATATATATAATAAAACGTTTGCGTTACATTGTGATTTAAATAGAAGATGTAATTGAATTGGGAGGGAAGAGCTATGATTAATATTTTTTTTAATATGCAGAATATGGTACTTTTTTTACTAATCGTATTTGTTGCTGCATTTGTACAAGGGGTTACAGGATTTGGATTTGGAATAATACTTATGTGTTTTGCACCAAATTTATTAGGTTACCAAATGTCTGTAGGAATAAGTGCGCTGCTATCATTAGTTCTTAGTCTTGGAATAATAGTAGGACTTAAAGGCAAATTGAATATGAAGAAAATTTTTATCACTACTATATTTTTTATTATATTTCAAGTTGTTGGAACAAATTTATTATTTAGTTTTAACGATGATACTTTAAAAACATCATTGGGAATAACATTGATTTTTTTTGCAATATTATTTATAGTTACGGAATATGGAAAATATAAAGTGAAATCTAATAGAGTCAATGATGCAATTATAGGTGGAATTAGTGGAATAGCAGGAGGAATGCTAGGAATAGGTGGACCACCGGTGGTATTTTATTATCAAAGTGTATTTGAAGATAAAAATGATTATAACGTAAATATGCAGGCGACATTCACTATTGTAAATATAATTTTATTGATGCTCCATATACATCGTGGAAATATAACAACAATAACTCTAGAATATTCTATAGCAGCGTTATTTACATTATTCATATCTATGTGGATTGGTCTTAAGATATTTAAAAAAATATCAAAAAAATTATTAGTTAAAATAATAATAGTGTTTTTTATGGTTGCGGGAATTATTAAACTTGTGCTGTAAATAAATTATGAAATTAAACTGCATAGAATTCTATATTATATTCAATTCAGCCAATCAATTTTATGTTATTAATAAAATTAACTGGCTAATTTAATTCCGTATTTTACAAACATAAAATGTGCTCTTGAGATGATTTAGCCTTTATATTAGTAATAGAGAGTGTTATAAAATTAGCTTTGAAATAATTATGAGGAAAATCCATATCATAGATTCGACTTAAAGTGTAATATTTATTTTATTGTGCTTTATAACTAGAATTTAGAGTTTGTATAAACGTACTAATAGAAATATCATCATTGCAAATAAGAGGATTTTTTAATTAAATATGTTATTTGAGCTTTGAGCAACTTTCACGCTTAGTTAGTGTAAAAGGAATTTCAAGTTTTATAGAAAGAGTATGACCACGCTCAATACGATCTATCAGAGTTTTTGCGGTCATTTTCCCTAATTCCTCTATTGGAATGTGAATAGTGGTAAGCATTGGGGAAACATATTGCGCCATATCTATATCATCTATACTTATAATAGAAACATCTTCAGGTACTCGTAACCCATTTTCTTTAACAGCTTTTAAAACTCCTATGGCAGTTATATCATTAGCACAAAAGATAGCAGTAGAATCGGTACTTCTATCTAAAAGTTCTTTTGCCCCATTATAGCCTCCTTCAGTAGATAATTGAGAGTTAATAATGTTTTGAGGATTTATGGGAATAGTTAATTCTTTTAATGCATCACAATAACCTTTGAAACGAACTTCCTTACTTGTCTCTCCAATATAAGCTATATTGGTATGTCTAAGACTTACTAAATATTTTATTGCGGCTATGGAGGCTTTATAACCATCACAGATGACTTGGTCATAATTATAATCAGAATCTATACTGTTAAGCCCAGAGAAAACAACGTTTTTATAATGCTTCTTCAAAAAATTAGAAAGATTCAAATTAAATCGCCCAAGAACAATAACTCCATCTACTTTAGTATTTAATATGGTTTTAAAAGCATCTGAATTATTTAAGTCAAAAGCTGAAAATGTATACCTTAAAATATAACCGTGTTTGAAAGCTTCTTTTTCAAGTGAACGCGATAAATCTAAAAAAAATGGTTCATCAATAGCATTTTTGGATCTTGCAACAATACAGGCTATACTTTTGTTTTCTGTTATAGTTACATTTTCAATACTATCGCCTAATTTTAAGTTACGTGCTGAAATATTAGGAGTGTATCCAGTTTCACGTACAACTGCCCAAATCTTTTCTTGGATCTCTTGACTAGCTGCTTTTGTATTTTTGTTATTAATTACTCGAGAAACAGTAGAAATGGAGACGCCTACGCGAGCAGCGATATCTTTTAATGTCATAAAAAACCTCCCATGTAGTTAGAATAAATTAATAATTATATTTTAGTGGTTATATTTTAACATTAACATATATATATTAGCAAACGTTTGATTAAAATGTATGAAAAACAAATTAAAATTTATGCTACATTATGTATATGATGACGCTGTAATACATAATTAAATCATAGTTAAAATCTAAGTGAAAGATAATTTAACCATATAACCGTATACTTATTCTTTCTTATTTGTTTTATATTTGCTAGTAGATATATAAATTAATATATTTTTCAAAATATATATTTTGGAATTTAACATGTTTTTCTAGATGTAAAGAAAATTTAGAGCGTCATTATTTTTTTGCAAGTTCGAACTTTTTTATGTAAAAGCAGTGTAGATCTTCACTCTAATAGGATAATGGAGGCATAAACTATGTATTTATTATACTTTTTAGTCAGCCTAATTGCTTCAGCTGTTGGAGGAATTTGTGGTGTAGGGGGTGGCGTTATTATAAAGCCTGTGTTAGATGCCACGGGAACTATGAGCGTTACTAACGTTAGCTTTCTTTCCGGATGTACAGTATTATCAATGTCTATTATTTCTGTTATTAGAAATAGAGAAAATAAAGGAACTATTGAAATAAAAACAAGTACACCTCTTGCTGTAGGAGGGATTATAGGAGGAATATTAGGTAAACTAATATTTGATTCATTTAGAATAATACTCCAAAATGAAAATCATTTAGGTGCAGTACAAGCCATTTTATTGATTATTATTACAGTAGGAACGTTAGTATATAGCTTGAATTCAAATAAAATTAAAACAAGACATATTGAAAGCATACTAATATGTGGAATTATAGGTATTTTTCTTGGGATGATATCTTCGTTTCTTGGCATTGGAGGAGGACCAATTAATTTAACCGTACTATTTTTCTTCTTTTCAATGGATACGAAAAAAGCAGCAGCGAATTCTTTATATATTATAATGTTTTCTCAGCTTGCTAGTTTATTTCAAACATTTATTAAAGGAAATATTCCACAGGTAAGCTTAATTGTTTTAATTCTCATGGTTATGGCAGGAGTTGCAGGTGGAATAATTGGAGGAACTATAAATAAAAGAATATCTAATAAAATAGTAGACAAGCTATTTATAGGGCTTATGATTATAATAATCTGCATCAATATTTTCAATATAGTAAAATTTATAATACTATAGCAAACGTTTGTGTAAAAATGCAATAAAATAATAAAAAATCTATGTTATCATAGGTACAAGGAAATGATAAAAAGTTCTTAGGAAGGCAGGGATAATTGTGAAATATATATTTCTAAATCTTAAAAGATTTGATATTCCGAAAAATTTAGGTGGTGTTAACAGTATAGCGCCGATACAAGATTGGAGCCAATATATTGTTAGTAGAACACAAGAGAAATTAAAAGATTACAATGTAAACGATATTGAGTTTGCAATGTTTTTTCCAGAAGCACATTTAATTGGTGCTACAAATGCAAAAAGTAATAATAGTCCTATTAAGGTTGGATGTCAGAGTGTATTTAGGGATGATACATCAGTAGGAGGAAATTTTGGAGCTTTTACTTCAAATAGAACTGCTAATTCTGCAAAATCAATAGGATGTGAGTACACTATTATAGGACATTGCGAAGAAAGAAGAGACAAGTTAGAAATTATGCAGGAAGCGGGCGTAAGCAATACTGACGCAGTAAACCGTTTACTTAATAAGGAGATTTCTTGTGCTATTAAATCAGAACTAAAAGTATTGTATTGCATAGGAGAAAGTTCAGATGAACAAGAAAATTGGGAAGAAGTTTTAAGAAAGCAGCTTCAAATTGGTCTTGATGGAATCGATTTATCCAAAATTGTTATAGCA
>JAEZKY010000305.1 GCA_023435985.1 Bacillota bacterium
ATTATAAATCAGATAATACCAAAGCAATTGGATGGATTAATCCAGATGGTAATTGGTACTATTTAAATGATGAAGGAAAAATGGTAACTGGATGGGTTAATGAAAACGGAACTTGGTATTATCTAAATAGTTCGGGGACTATGGCGAAAGGTTGGAAGCAATTAGATAATGACTGGTACTTTCTGAATGATTCAGGAGCCATGGCAACAGGAATTCAGTATGATGGTTCAGGCCTTTATTATTTAAACAGTTCAGGAGTTATGACTGTCAATAACGGATGGACTAAATTAAATGATAAATGGTACTATTTTGAGAAGAGCGGAAAAATAAAGACTGGGTGGTTTAAAGAAAATAATAATCAGTATTTCCTTCAAGGCGATGGAAGTATGGTAACTGGTCTAAAGAAGATAGACAATAAAAACTATATGTTTAATGACAGTGGTTCAATGCTAACTGGCTGGAAGCAAATAAATAATTACTGGTATTACTTTAATAGTGATGGAAGTATGGCAACGGATTGGATTACAGATGGTGGAAACTATTATTATTTATATGATAATGGAGCAATGGCAAAAGGTTGGATTAATATCAAAGGAACTTGGTATTATTTAAAAGACAGCGGGGAAATGGTAACAGGATGGGTTCCATCTAACGGAGATTACTATTATTTAGATGCAGCATCAGGAAAATTGCTTACTAATACTACAATTGACGGATATAAAATTGGGACTGATGGTAAAAGAAAGAATTCATCAAGTCAAACTGATGAAAATAATTCAAAGCCAAGTTCAACATCAGGAAATAATAATTCGGCAAAGGGCAAGACAATTGTAATAGATCCAGGTCATGATTATGGTAATGATTATGGAGCTGAAAGTACTATTGATGGAATAACCTACAGTGAAACAGTTTTAAATATGCAAGTTGCAGACAAGTTAAAAACAGAGCTCAAAAATAGAGGCTACAATGTAATAATGACAAGAAATTTGGGAGAGACACCTTCCTATGGCTCATTAATGGATAGTCTTAATCATAGAGTTAATGTAGCGAATGGTTCAAATGCAGATTTCTTTATAAGTATACATCATAATTCAGCTGGGGATACAGCGCAAGGAGTATTATCACTTTATAGTTCTGAGAATCAAGATGCTAATTTTGGTAGTAAATTGGATAATGCTAGAATAGAAAAAAGTAAACAAATGGCCACCCTTATAAATAACAACATTGCAAGCAAGCTCAATTTAAATAACAGAGGAGGTCAAGAACAAAATTTATTTGTATGCAGAAATACCAACATGCCAGCTGTATTAGTTGAAGTTGGATTCATAACAAATAAAGAGGAAGCGATAAGATGCGCAGATCAGGCGAGTCAGCAAAAGGTAGCTCAAGCAATAGCAGAAGTTATTGCAGCTAATATTTAATTACGGATATCCAGAACATTTAAACTGGACTTAAAGGTGTATCAATAAAGAAGAGATACATGTTTATTCCGTAGGAATATGAAAATTTCACATAAAAAGTATTAAATGGAGAGTTGAATCCACATCTGCACGCTCCTAATTTTATTAGGACAAGCAAAAATGGAAGAACTCTCCATTAACTGCTTTTAGAATGTTAGTTTTAAATTCTTGGTAAATAAAATTTATATAATTTTTTTGATTAATGTATGCTTAAGTATAGCAAAAGTAGAATATATTTTTTGGTATAAGTCTAAATTAGTATATAATATATATTTAATATATTGATTAAAGCAGAGTAACGCATTATAGTAATAGTTGATAATTAAAATTATAACCAAAAGAACGAGGTGAAATTATGGAATGGTTCAAAAAAATGATGTACGGAAGGTATGGCGGAGATCAGCTGTCAAGGGCACTTCTTGTACTATCTTTTATATTGTTAATTTTAACAAACTTTTTGCCGAGGAATTTATCGATTTTAGCAATAATAGCATATATTCCAGCAGCTATTTGTCTATTAAGAATTTTTTCGAAAAATATATATAAACGTCAACAAGAAAACTATAAATATATAATAATAAAAAATCGCGCATTGGATTGGGTGAAATATAGATCAAATAAAATAAAAGATATGAAAACACATAAGTATTTTGTATGTAAGAACTGCAAACAAAAATTACGAGTACCAAGAGGACAGGGGAAAATCTCTATTACATGTCCGAAATGTAAAAGTACATTTAAAGCGAAGTCTTAAAAACAAATATTTATTAAAAAAACAAGAAAACATAAAGTCTTGTGTTAAAAATCTTTCCCTAATAAATATATAGTAGCTATTATATATTTATTAAGGGGGAGGTTTTTTCTTTTAAGTATTAAAAGGATATATAATAAATAATACTATGGAAAATAAAATAATAATTGCATTTAAATTACTAAAGTTAAAATTATATGGTTCGATATTTAAAATGTAGTATAAATAGGTTGTTTATTAAATGCATATTATTACAGCATATTGATTTATGGTAGAAGCTTTAAAATTATAGGTGAAAATTTTTATGGCAATAAAATGATAAATTAATATGATGACATAAATAAAAATAATGCAGCTAAGCGTTTAAAATTATATTTTCAATTTTGCAATTTAGGAGGGCGACAATAATGAAAAAAGCGGGAAAAAAATTAATAGCATTATTAGTGATATTTACAAGTATGATATCATTTTTGCCAGTTGAATTTGGTGGACAGCTAGCTAATGCAGCAGTGACTGCACCTACTTCTTCAGTTACAGATGCTTCGGCAATCCACGTATATAATGGTGGTGGGAATACTCCGTCAGAAATACCACTTACAACCAATCCTACAAATGGAAATCAATATTATGAAGATAAAGACTTTAATGGAAATGTATCTGGTGTATTTTATATAGGGGTTACCAATCTTTCAACAACATCATCAGCTGTACAAACACAAGCACAACAACTAGCGGATAGTGGGGCTTCAGGTACATTAACAGTAGTTACAGATCAAAAGGTCGAAATAACATCAATAAATGGTATAACATGGACTTCAGATACTGACAGGGATACGAAATTAAACGAATTGGGTATAACGATTGATCAATCTGCCTATTCAAATATAATTGGAGCCAAAGTAACAGGAATGCCACTTGGTGTTACTAGGGTAACATATAATGTAATAGTAACTACAACAACGTATAACTATACAGGAGCTGTAAAAAATGGAACTACAATAACACCAGGGCAAATTGGTACACCTGTGATAAGTGCTTCATCATTTTCTAGTCAAAATATGAAAATTTACTTTGGTGCTAATTATCTTAATTCAACCATAGATGCTATGACATTCAAAGCATATACTGGAGATTCGTCAGCTTTTGATAATAATGATAACATATCTAATCCAACGCAATTAAAGAATAACACAGCACCTTTTTTATATGTTACAGACAAAGCTAAAGCAGATAGTAATATGCCGCTTAAATATACTTTTGATGTACCTTATTCACTTAGTAAATTGCTGTATATTATTTCTCTTAATGGTAGTGGGTATAGTGATGCTATAATATACAAAAATAATCAAAAGCAGGATGATACTACAATTTCTACTGGAACTTCGAGTAGTACTGGAGCCGTGATTACAAAATTAACAGGTGCTTTAACAACGCAGGGGTCAGAAGACTTTATTCTGATTAGAATAACAGCGAGTAATAATATTCAAAGAACACTCAGCATAGACATTGATTATAATTACCCGGATTCTAGTACGGATTATACAATGTATCAAGCTGGAATAACAAAAAGTGAATATGCTGATGATGACAATGTAGAAGCATATATTGGAAAAGTATTTTCTGTTTCACAGAGCAAAAATTCCGATTATAATGTATATACAGGTGATATTTATATAGATTCGAAAGCAGGGAATATAAGTATAGACCCTACTCTTTCAGCAGATAAGGAGAAAAGTGCGGATCAGCGGACATTAGCATATAAGGTGACGAACCATTATTATGATCCAACTACTAAAAGTACTAAGGTTGCAAAATCTGTATTAAAAGACGGTAAGCAGTATGTTTATATTGATTATGATGCTGGAGCAACCAATGCAATTTATGTAGATGTATATGCAGGAGAGAATGGAACTCCAACATCTTCAACAATATTAGCAGAATACATTTTAAATGTCACTGTGAATTCAAGCCAATCTCAATTTAACATGGGATTAGCATTTGATGGAAATAGTTCTACAGATGCAACTTATTTAACTCAGCCAGGTGTAACTAAAGCAGATAATGGTGAAATTAGCTTTAGTACATCAAGACGTACTTATGATTTATATACTACAGATCCTAATAAAGTTAAAGTAACTTTATCTGGACAAACTAATAATAAGGAATATTTGAAAATCTGGCTTGCAAAAGGAACACAGAGTAATGCCCTTTATGATGCAACGGTTAGTCAGAGCGGTGATGATTATAATGTGGACTTAGACAGTGGTGCTAAGAAAATGGTAGTTCAGGCTTATTATGATTCTACTACTGGAGCAGCTGCAAGTTATGCTGTAGGTGATACCTATGTATTCTATCTGCCTGAACACTATGATAGTTCAGATACTTCACCTGGGGATGGTGGCAGCAGTTCAGCAGATGCTTCCTTAAGTGATTTGGAAGTTAAGGGAATCACCTTAAAAGACAGCGATGGAAATAGTGGATTTTCAAGTACTGAATATGATTATACAGCGACTGTAGATAAAGGTGCTACAACAGCTAAAATAACTGCAACAGCTACTGATAGTAATGTTAAATCTATTGTGGCAACCGTTAAGGACACCAATGAATCTGATGATTTAACTTCTGGTGAAGAAAGCGAAATAGCGTTGGATACGGATGGTAAAACGACAGTTAATATAGTGGTTACAGCACAAGATGGAATTACTACGAGAACATATACTATTATAATTCAAAACAATACAAAAAATAGTAATGCCGATTTAGAAAACGTAATTCTTAATACAGGAGATTATAACTTTGATCCATCAGAAAGTACGACTACGGTACGTGTAAGTCAAGATACTACTAGTATTACTGTAACTCCGGTACCAGCAGATTCTAATGCAACAGTTACTGTAAATGGTGATGAAGCTTCAGATGGACCAATAACTGTTGATCTGAGGGGATCTCAAAAGACTGAGATTGAGATAGTAGTTACATCGGAGGATGGAACAGAAACTAAAACTTATACTCTAGAAGTATATAGAACAGATTCTACTAGCTGGCAAGGCAGTGGTGATGATGATTCATCTTATGATGATCAATATTATGATGAGTATTATAATTGTTGGGTCGATACTACTAAATATGATGAATGGGGAACAGTAAATGGAAATCCGGTGTATTTTGATAAAAACCATAGACAAGTTAAAGATGCTTGGATAACTACTGGTGGAAAGTACTATTATTTAAATAGTTCAGGATATAGATCATCAGGCTGGAAAGTTGATAGTACAACTGGACAATCTTATTATCTAGATCCAACAACTGGAGAAATGAAATTAGGTTGGATTAATTTAAATAATACTTGGTACTATTTAGGCTTAAATGGTGTAATGCATAAAGGCTGGTTATATTTAAATGGAAAATGGTATTACTTTACTCCAAATGGTCAAATGGTAGTAAATCAAACTATGTTTGTAGATGATAAAAATTATACCTTTGGACAAGATGGTACAGTTACAGCTTAAAAAATAGAGGAACAGGATTGATATTATTTTTAATATCAATCCTGTTTTTTTGAACAATTGACAGAATAACTCCACTATGAAGAAAACTAGCCTTTTTGTCTGATGGAAAGTATCCATGACAATTTTGAACTTGTTATTTATTTTCATGTGACTTATTGACATCCATAATTTCAAGGAATATAATAGTTATAGTTCAAAATTCGAACATTAGAGTATATAGCAGGCATATAAATCAAAATAACAAGCATCTGATGATGTGATGCATTATTTTTTTGATATGCCAAACAAAAGGGGGAGCTAAAATATGTTAGAGGATAGAATAGAGATTTTAAAGACGTTAAATGATAACTTTAATATTAATCAAAGAGAGTTAGCGAAAAGAACCAGTATATCTCTAGGTAAGGTTAACGCGGTTTTAAAAGAATTTACAATGGACGGATTTATAGATAGAATAACAAATAACAGGGGAACTTTGTATAAAGTTACTGAAAAAGGAATGAAGTTTTTAGAAGAGAATATTGCATCTGCAAAGAACACAAGGTTAAAGCTTCATGAAGCAGAAAGAAAGATTGTAAAGCAGGCTGTAATACTTGCTGCAGGTAGAGCAGAAGAGTTTGGAAAGCCTGTAGGAATGCTTGAAATTGAAGACTTTAAGTTAATAGATAGAACCTTAAATATTTTAAAAGAAAATGGAATAACTAAAATTGTCATAGTGACAGGTTATGAAAGTCAATGTTATGAGGAATATTTTAAAAATAGTAAAAACATTGCTTTAGTTAAAAGCGATACATACAAATGGACAGGTACTATGCATTCATTATCTTTAGCAAAAGATTATATTGATGATGACTTTTTACTTATAGAAAATGATTTAATCTTTGAAAAGAAAGCGATTAAGGAATTAGCAGAAAGCCCTAATCATGACTGTATACTTTTTACTAATGAAAGTGGTTCTGGAGATGAAGCTTTTGTTGAAATAAGGGATAATCATTTATTTAAAATGTCAAAAGATATTCATCAATTTAATAGAATTGATGGAGAAATGATAGGGCTTACTAAGATTTCTTATAAATTATATACAATGATGCTTGAAGAATTCAAAGGAAATGTTAATCCGTATTTAAACTATGAATATGTATTATTAGATGTAGCTAGAAATTATAATATAGGATTTGTTAAAATAGATGATCTTGCATGGGGAGATGCAGATACTGCAAAGGAATATGAAAAAATTAAAAATTATTTATATCCAACCATAAGAAGAAGAGAACTTAGTTATGAAATGAACAGCATAAAGGCTATTGTTCGTGAATCACTAAAGGTTAATGATGAAGATATTACAGAAGTTGTACCAGCTGGTGGTATGACTAATAAAAACTATAGAATCTGTGTTAAAGGTGAAAGATTTATTCTAAGAGTTGCAGGTGCGGGAACAGAGCAGATGATAAATAGAAGTACAGAGATGTTTAACTCTGCAATTGCTTCTGAAAAAGGATATAATGTTGAAGTGCCTTACTTTAATCTTGAAACTGGAGTTAAGATATCAAAGTTTATAGAAAATGCGGAAACTTTGACTCATAGAAGTATTAAAAAAGAAGAAAATTTAAAACAAGTTACAACAATCTTAAGAAATTTACATGAATGTGATGATTTTCATATGGATAATGAATTTAATGTATTCAGAGAACTTGAAAAATATGAAAATATTTTAAAAAGTGATAATGGAAGTTTCTTTGAAGATTATGATGAAGTAAGATCAGAAGTAATGGCTCTTGAAGAAGAATTAAAGAAATGTGATAGAGTATTTGTACCATCTCATAATGATTTAGTTTCAGAAAACTTTGTTAAAGATACACAAGGAAGAATTTATTTAATAGACTGGGAGTATAGTGGGATTAATGATGATATGTGGGATTTAGCTGCTTTATCTTTAGAAAATGAATTCTCAGAAGACGATATTGAATTAATGTTTAGATTATATTTTAATGGAAAAGAAGCAGATAAGAATTCAAGAAGAAGATTATTAATCCATCAAATATGCCAAGATACATTGTGGGCAGTATGGACCTTAGTAAAAGAAGTTGAAGGCGATGATTTTGGTACTTATGGAATAGATAGATACAATAGAGCAAAAGAATACTTAAAACAGTTAGCTGAACTCGAGGTGTGATATGAGAGCAATTTTAATGGCAGCAGGAATGGGAACTAGATTAAGACCATTAACTGAAAATACTCCAAAGTCTTTAATTGAAGTTAATGGAATGTCTTTGCTGGAAAGACAGATAATAAATTTAAGGGAAATTGGAATTGATGAAATTATAGTATTAACAGGTTACTTGCATGAAAAATTTGATCCTATAGTTAAAAAATATAATTTAATCAAAGTAATTAATGATAAGTATGATGTTTATAATAACATCTATACTATGTATTTAGTCAGACAATATTTAAAAGATGCATTTGTTATTGATGCAGATAATTATATTACTAGAAATTTTCTACCAAAGACTAAGCCAAGTACATCAATATATTATTCAGCCTGCAAGGAAAATATAACAGGTGAGTGGATATTAAAATATGATGAGAGTAATAGAATACATAATGTTGAAATTGGAAAAGAAGGAGATAAGCCTGATTTTATAATGTCAGGAGCATCATTTTGGACAGCCAAAGACGGGATGCTTATTTCAGAAAAGGTAGAAGAAACTATAAATAAAGGTGACTTTAGAGATTTATATTGGGATAGTATTGCTGTAGATAACCTCAAGGATATGGATGTATATATTGAAAAAATACAATCAAATGATATCTTTGAGATAGATTCTCTGGAAGATTTAGAATATTTAAAACGAACACTTAAAATATAAATATAAGAAAATTAGATACAATTGCATCATGGGCAATATGTATCTAATTTTTTTATTTTTATATCTTGATCTTTAAAATTAAAATTTAGAGAATACTAGCTTATTTTTTTGGTGAACATATTGTCATGAACATTGAACGATGGTAATATAATATTGTTCACAAAATGAACTTAGGGAAAATGAACAAAATTAACTTTAATTTAGCAGTGGAATTAGGCAATAGACCAAAGATGCGACGCATATTTTGCGTCAGGTAAGGAAGTAAATTCTGCTCATAGTGGGTCTATTAGTAAAATTCGCTGACACAGTATGACACCAAATATGCAAGCATACTGGTCTGTTATTTTTTTGATTGTGTCTTATTACAGTTAAGAATATATAGATATGATAAATTAACGGATGAAATTTAAAAGGAATTAATTAAGTAAAAAAGTAAACATCTAAAAAATTAAGAAATTAAGAAATGAATACATAAGGGGGATTTTTAATGGAAAGCAATAAAAAGAATTATAAGATGGGTGTATTAACTGGAATAGGATCAGCAGTAACTTGGGGAATAGATACAGTACTCATGGCAATAGTACTTGCTATGAATCCATTTACTGGTTCAGATAAGGCAGTATTTCTAGCACCAGTAATAACAGCATGTTTTCATGATGCGTTTTCAGCAATATGGACATTTATATATCTTGCATTTAAAAAGCAATTAGGACCTTTATTTAAAGCAATGAAAACTAAAAGTGCTTTAGTTGTCTCTTTAGCAGCACTTATGGGAGGACCTATAGGGATGACAGGATATGTACTTGCGGTTAAGTATATAGGACCTTCTTATACAGCAATAGTATCATCAATATATCCTGCATTTGGAGCAGTCTTAGCATATTTCATATTAAAAGAAAAAATTACTAAAAAAGGCTGGGTTGGATTAATAGTTGCAGTTGTTGGAATATGCATGGTTGGATATTCACCAAGTGACTCTGGAATTAATATGGTAGGATTTATATGTGCTATGGTTTGTGTACTAGGCTGGGGGAGTGAATCTGTTATATGTGCAATTGGAATGAAAGATGATGAAGTATCAGCAGAATCTGCATTACAGATAAGACAATTAACATCAGGAGTTGTTTATGCTGCTTTAATAGTTCCAGTTATGGGCGGAATAGGAATTAGCCTTGAGGTTTTAAAAACAAATGCACTTTGGGCAGTTATAGCAATCGCGTTATCAGGAACCTTATCATATTTATTCTATTATCAATCAATTCATGAAATTGGGGCAACAAAAGCCATGGGATTAAATGTAACATATGTTGTTTTTTCAATTATACTAGACGTATTAATTAATGGAACTCAATTAAGCTTAAAAACAATTATATGCAGCTTGATGGTTATGGGTGGAGTATACTTTGTAGCAAAAGCATCGGAAGAAGAAAGCGAAAAGGTTCCAGAGCTTGCAAAAGTTGAGTAAAGAGGAATAGTTAATTAAAGGTGTGGAATAACTTGTTATTCCGCACCTTTTTGAATTCCCGGGAAATTATAGGATTTTTTAAGTTAAGAAAGTGCATGAAACCAGGAACTAGAAAGTTCTTAATTTTTTTCACATGCCTAATTTTCTTTTCATCTTATTAACTATTTCAAAAAATAGATCATCTTTCGTTATTATAAGAATAATCATATAAACAATACTGCACAAAGTGACAGTTGCAACACATATATATAAAATATTATTAGTAAAGTTTCTTATGAAAATAGTTATTGGAATAAACGCTAATGAATATAAAAGATATTTTAAGTTACTGAAATTAAACAAGTTTATATTTAATTTTATTACTTTTTTAACGAGCATATATTGCATATAAATGACTATTATATTCGCTATCAGAGTTGTACCTATAGCTGTCACGATTGTGAAATCACCTATGTATATTAATATAAACTTAAATATTAAGTTTATAATTCCACCTATAAATATTAATATTGAATCATCTCTTTCTCTTTGATATAAGTAAATGATTTGATTAGATATAATATTTTGTATGCCTAAACTTAACATATACATTGCAAAGACTTTCATTACTGGGATTACAGCTGCATATTCGCTTCCACCAAATATTCCTATTACTTCATCTGATAAACAGAATACTCCAATAGATGAAGGGAATAAAATTAGGAAATATATCTTTGAAACTTTTTTAAGAAGTACTAAATACTGTTCTTCTGAGTCATTTCCAAGGTAGTTTGATAATCTTGGCATAGTAACAGTAACTAATGTAAGTAATAATGTATTAACTATATTAATAATCCTTTGTGCCATATAATAATAGCCTACATCTGTAGTTCCGATACTTGCTTTTATCATAAATTTATCAAACTGTGTATATAATACTCCAACATTAGAAAGTATTACAGCATAAATCATTGGTTTTAAATGTTTCTTAAAGCGTAAATCAGAAAAATCAAATTTTATTTTCTTTTTTATGTAGATGAAACTCACTATATTATTTAGAAAATTAGTTATTACTACAACATATAGGTAAAACAGATAATTATCCTTACTTCTTACTAAAAATATAATTATAATACAGCTAACTATTCGAATTATCATGGTTTTAATGGTAATAAAATCATAATTCTCTAAGGCCTGATTAACCCATTCCACATAAAAGAGGTTAAACGCTAGATTTAATCCAAGAATTATACAGGTGTAAAGATATGGCTGACCTTTATAGGAAAACATTACAAAAGCCATGTACACTATAGTTGATAAAATATTTGTTATTGTTGTTAAAAGAAATAAGCTAGTAAAAGTTTGCTTAAGTTTAACTTTATCATCACGGACCCTGCTTATCTCTCTTAGCCCATATGTATATATACCAAAACTTGCGAATATAGAAAAGTAATTATTTAAGGAATCTCCATAGCCCATATATCCATATAATTCATTTCCTATTGCTCTAGAAACACTTGGAATTACCAATATGGGCAGTATTATATTAAATAAGTTTAATATTGCATTAAATATTGCATTCCTTGAAATTGATTTAGACATATTTCACCTCTATAATTAACTACTATTAATTGTAGCAGCTAAATTTGAATTACTAAAAAATATATATTGCAATAATAATTATACATTAAAAACAATGTAAGCCTTTAACTATCTATTACCAATATAAGGGTATTAGTTGCGCAGCATAAATTGTTAATTGCAATATATGTAGATATAATAATAATACTGTTTTATTTTATAATAACATTATATAATTAGCAATGATAATAAGGATAAACATGAGGTCTATTGCAAATTTAAACTAAAATTGTATTAACTAATTATATAATCTGATAAAATATAATTTGCTAAAGCATAAACAAATAATAATAGCTTTGTTTGGAGCGTCTATAGTATTAGATTTGAGGAGGACTATTATGAAATTTAATAAAAATAATTATAGATTAGGTGTAGCAAGTGGCATCATATCTGCTGCCACATGGGGATTAGATACAGTTTTAATGGCAATTGTACTTGCAATGAGTCCATTCTTACCAGAAGGTGCAGTATTTTTAGCACCATTTATAACAGCATTCTTTCATGATTCTTTTTCAGCAGTATGGACATTTATATATCTTGCTTTTAAAAGACAATTAGGAAATTTATTCAAGGCTATGAGAACCAAAAGTGCTTTATTTGTTGTACTTGCAGCACTTATGGGAGGTCCTATTGGAATGACTGGATATTTACTTGCGGTTAAACTTATAGGACCATCTTATACTGCTATAATTTCATCACTTTACCCAGCAGTTGGATCAGTCTTAGCTTATATAATATTAAAAGAAAAAATGAATAAGAAAGCATGGGTTGGATTAGTATTTGCAATCATAGGTGTTAGCATAATTGGTTACTCATCAGGCGAAAATGGAACTAACATAGTGGGCTTTTTATGTGCATTATTATGTGTATTTGGATGGGGAAGTGAATGTGTTATATGTGCATATGGTATGAAGGATGATGAGGTGTCATCAGAATGTGCACTTCAAATAAGGCAAATGACATCAGCTATTGTTTATGGAATTCTTATAGTTCCTATTGTTGGTGGAATAGGGCTTTGCTTTGAAGTCATAAGGACAAGTGTAATCTGGTGGATTGGAGCTACCGCTTTATCAGGAACTATATCATACTTATTTTATTACAATGCAATTTATAAAATTGGCGCAACTAGAGCTATGGGCTTAAATATAACATATGTTGTTTGGGCTATTATGTTTGATATATTAATCAATGGACGTCAAATAGATTTGATAACAATTTTATGCAGTATTATGGTTATAGGTGGGGTTTATTTTGTAGCAAAACAACCAGAGGCTGGGAGTGAGGAAGATGGAGGCGTAGTAGAGAGATGACTTAACAGGACTTAACTGTTAAAAGGTTCCGGTAGTTTTAATAGAAATGGGATTTATGTCTAATAAAAAGAAGATCAACTTTTAAGTTATTCTAACTATCAAGAAAAGCTTGCAGAAGGACTTTGCAATGGTATATTAGAATCACTACAAATATAAGTAAATAGCGTTTAGCTTATTAAGCTCATATAATTTAAAGAATAATAGCCTTGTTACTATGTTTACAAGGCTATTATTTTTTTATATACATTATAAAACATCTTGTTTTCAAAAAAAACAAATAACTAAAAAGTATCATGTGTTCCTAAAGTAGAGAAATCGAAGTAATTGTTTTCAATATATGATAAATTAAAGTAAAGAACTTAAAACAGTTATGAGTTATAAGTTATAAGTTATAAGTTTAGGAAGAAAAGCCTACAGGCTTTTCAACGAAATATATATTTTGAAAATTCCATTTAGGGAAAAAAGTGAGAGTCCAAATCTTGTATTTGGGTTCTCGAACTTTCTCTTTGAGCTTCATCTTCAATTTATAACTTTTAATTCATAACTCTCAACTGATGAAAGTGGGGATGAGAATTTATGAAAAAGTTAAAAATTGTTACTATTGGCGGTGGGTCAAGCTATACTCCTGAATTAATTGAAGGATTCATAAAAAGAAAAGATCAATTACCTATTAAAGAAATCTGGCTTGTGGATATTGAAGAGGGAAAAGAAAAACTAGAGATAGTTGGAGCTATGGCTCAGAGAATGGTTAAGGCTGCTGGACTTGATTGGAAAGTAAATTTAACGTTAGACAGAAGAGAAGCACTTAAGGATGCTGATTTTGTATCAACTCAATTTAGGATTGGACTTTTAGATGCCAGGATAAAAGATGAAAGAATTCCTTTAAGCCATGGGATAATTGGACAGGAGACAAATGGAGCTGGAGGTATATTTAAAGCCTTTAGAACGATTCCAGTAATATTAGACATAATAGATGACATGAGAGAATTATGCAAAGATGCATGGCTGGTAAACTTCACAAATCCATCAGGCATGGTGACAGAAGCAGCAATTAAGTATGGCGGATGGGATAGAACTGTTGGCTTGTGTAATATTCCTATTAACTGTGTACAGGAAGAGTCAAAGATACTCGGAATAGATTCTAGTGAATTGTTTTTTAAGTTTGCTGGATTAAATCACTTCCATTGGCACAGAATATGGGATAAGGATGGAAATGAAAGAACTGCTGAAGTAATCGAGAAATTATATGACCCAGTATTTTCAGAGGAGAGAGAAAATGCTGGAGTTGCAAATATTAAGGATATTAAATTTAATTATGAACAAATTAAAGATTTAGGAATGCTACCATGTGCATATCACAGATATTATTACGTTACAGATGATATGTTAAAGGAAGAGCTTGAAAGTTTTTCAAAAGGTGAAACTAGAGCAGAAGTAGTAAAGAAAACTGAAGCGGAGTTATTTGAATTATACAAAGATCCAAAACTTGATTATAAACCAGAACAATTAACAAAAAGAGGTGGAGCTTATTATAGCGATGCTGCCTGTGAATTAATTGCTTCTATTCATAATAATAAGAGAAGCACAATGGTAGTCAGCACAAAGAATAATGGGACATTAGAGGATCTTCCATATAATTCTATAGTGGAAGTTTCAAGCATAATAACAGCTCATGGACCTGAACCAATAAGCTTTGGAAAGTTTGAACCAGCACCAAGAGGAATGGTTCAAATGATGAAGGGAATGGAAGAAACAATAATTTCAGCTGCAGTTACAGGGAATTATAACAAGGCTCTTCAAGCATTTACGATGAATCCACTAATTCCAAGTGGAAAGATTGCAAAAGATTTATTAAATGAAATGTTAATAGCACATAAGAAGCATTTACCTCAATTTAAGGACGTAATAGATAGACTAGAGGAACGTAAATAAAAATAGAATAGGAGTGGTTAAGTTGAATAACAAAGTTAATGTTTTACCTGAAGATTTTTTATGGGGAGGAGCAACAGCTGCAAATCAATTTGAAGGTGGATATAAAGAAGGTGGAAAAGGTCTTAGCACAGCTGATGTTATGACAGGAGGAACACATACAACACCAAGAAGAATAACTCCGGAATTAGAAGAAGGAACATATTATCCAAGTCATGAAGCTATAGATTTTTATCATCATTATAAAGAGGATATAAGGTTATTTTCAGAAATGGGTTTTAAAGTTTTTAGAATGTCTATAAATTGGAGTAGAATCTTTCCAAATGGAGATGATTTAGAGCCAAGTGAGGCAGGATTGAAGTTTTATGATGAGGTTTTCGCAGAATTAAAGAAATATAACATTGAACCATTAGTTACAATTTCTCATTATGAAACACCTTTTGGATTAACTAAAAAGTATAATGGATGGGCAGGCAGAGAAGTTATTGATTGCTATGTTAGATACTGTGAGACCATCTTTAAAAGGTATAAAGATTTGGTAAAATATTGGCTGACTTTTAATGAAATAAATGTCTTAACTACACCATTTGGAGCATTTATGGGTGGTGGAATTTTATTAGACGGAGGTGGTGAAGTTTCCTTTAGTAAAGAAAATAGAGACAGTAAGCAAATAAGATATCAGGCACTTCATCATCAATTTATAGCTAGTGCTAAAGCTGTTAAGCTAGGCCATGAAATTAACAAAGATTTTAAGATTGGCTGTATGATCGCATACATGACAGCATATCCGTATACTTGTAATCCAGAGGATGTATTTTTGGCCCAAGAAAGAGATAATTTAAACAATTTCTTATGTTCAGATGTGCAGGTAAGAGGAGATTATCCAGGCTTTGCAAAGAGATTTTTTAGAGATAATAACATTGAAATAAAAATGGAGGAAAATGATGAAGAGATTTTAAAGGAAGGCTGCGTAGATTTCTATACCTTTAGTTACTATATGTCAAACTGCGCAAGCACAGATCAGGAATTAGAAAAAACATCAGGAAATATTCTAGGAGGAGTAAAGAATCCTTACCTTAAAGCAAGTGACTGGGGATGGCAGATTGATCCAAAAGGTTTAAGATGGACATTAAATAATATTTACAACAGATACCAAATTCCTCTAATGGTTGTGGAAAATGGATTAGGTGCTGTGGATAAAGTAGAAGAAGATGGATCAATAAATGACGATTATAGGATTGATTATTTAAGAGCACATATAGAAGAGATGAAGGAAGCAGTAAAAGATGGCGTTGAATTAATAGGATACACTCCATGGGGATGCATTGATTTAGTAAGCGCATCAACAGGAGAAATGAAAAAAAGATATGGCTTTATCTATGTTAATAAAGACAATGATGGAAATGGAGACTTAAGCAGATCAAGAAAGAAGAGCTTCTACTGGTATAAAAAAGTCATTGAAAGTAATGGGGAAGAACTTTAGGCAAGTGTATAATTTATGTTATTTAGGATATCCTGTGGATAACTTTTAGCTGACAGTTGATAAAAGACGTCCATAGATATTCATTAAAATATATAGATTGAAAATTTTAAAATATATTTGCATGTAATAAGTTAAATTCATATTTGCTTATTCATGCATACAATGGAGGTTTAAATATGTTTCATAAAAAGTTAAAAGATTTTCCAAAGGATTTCTTATGGGGGGCTTCAACATCCGCTTATCAGGTGGAAGGAGCTTATAATGAAGATGGAAAGGGATTATCAGTTCAGGATACAAAAGATCCAGTTCCAGGAACACCAGATTTTAAAGTATCTAGTGATCACTATCATCATTATAAAGAAGATGTGGCACTATTTGCAGAAATGGGCTTTAAAACTTATCGTTTCTCGATTTCATGGGCTAGAATAATGCCAAATGGTGTAGGAGAAGTAAATCCTAAAGGAATAGAATTTTATAATAGTTTAATCGATGAGTTATTATCATATGGAATAGAACCACTAATAACTATGTATCACTTTGATTTACCAGATGAGCTTCAAAAAGAAGGCGGTTGGTCTAATAGAAAAACAGCAGATGCATTTGTTAACTATGCAAAGGTTTTATTTGAGAACTTTGGAGGTAAAGTTAAGTACTGGCTTACAATAAACGAGCAGAATATGATGATACTTCATGGTGGTGCAATTGGAACTGTGGATGGTGGAGTGGAAAATATTGAAAAAGAATTATATAAGCAAAATCATCACATGCTTCTTGCTCAAGCTCAAGTAATGAAATTATGCCATAAAATGTGTCCGAAGTGTAAAATAGGACCAGCACCGAATATAACATCTATATATCCAGCAAGTTCAAAACCAGAAGATGTATTGGCTGCGGGAAATCTATCTTCTATAAGAAACTGGTTATATTTAGACATGGCCGTATATGGAAGGTATAACTCAATAGCATGGAGCTACATGGTTGAAAAAGGAATAGAACCAACAATTGAAGAAGGAGATATGGAAATTTTAAAAGGAGCAAATCCTGATTTTGTAGCATTTAATTATTATTGTACAGGTACAGCGGCTGAAAGTAAGGCTAATGATAAGGAAATTTCTTCTCAAGAGGGAGATCAGCAGATTGCAATGGGAGAATTAGGAGTTTACAAAGGAGTTTCTAATCCAAATTTAGAAAAAACTCAGTTTGGATGGGAAATCGATCCTATAGGCTTTAGAAATACTCTAAGAGAAGTAGATGAAAGATATAATTTACCTATTATTATAACAGAAAACGGCTTAGGAGCTTATGATAGTATTGAAGAAAATGATACTATAAATGATGATTACAGAATAGATTATTTAAGGAAACACATAGAACAGGCAAGACTTGCTATAACTGACGGAGTAAATTTAATTGGATATTGCCCATGGTCAGCAATAGATCTTATAAGTACTCATCAAGGTTTTAAGAAGAGGTATGGCTTTATTTATGTAAACAGAGATGAATTTGATATTAAAGATTTAAGAAGGATAAGAAAGAAGAGTTTCTTCTGGTATAAGAAAGTTATTGAAACTAATGGAGAAGAACTTTAAGATTTAAAATTATGTGATTTCTGGTGAAAGTGCACACATGAAATCTAGCAAACATGTAAACTGGAATTAAGACAGATACATGCTTATTCTACAGTAATATGAAAATTTAGATGAAAACACTTAGAGGAAGGTTGGATACAATTTAGCATGCTCAAGTTATGGTTGGACAAGCTGAATTAGGACACACTTCCTCTAATTATTTTTAATAATTCATTTTCAAATGCCTGTTCCATAAATATGTATCTCTTTTCTTTATTTGAATATATACTTAAGTGTAAGTAAACATTAAATGTGTATTTTAAATTTTAAAGTAATTATAGAGATTTTGGTATTATATATGTTTTAACCTTCTTTTAGTGTGGAGAATGTTTACTTTGTGATATATTATTTATATAGATAAATATATCAAAACTCAGTTTATTATTTGCAAATTATTATCTGTAAACTGATTAAGGAAGGGTAGAGCGTGGCTAATTATGTTTAATTATGAAATTATTCAAAGTCTGAATGATTTAGAATTATTATTATACAGATATATAATGAAAAATGCCGAAAAAGTTGTTTACATGAGAATTAGGGAATTATCCGATGAGGCACATGTATCAACAACTACTATATTGAGATTTTGCAAAAAGGTCAATTGTGAAGGCTACTCAGAATTTAAAGTAAAACTAAAAATGCATATACAGAAAAATGAAGAAAATAAAATAAGTAATGATACATCTATAATAATTGATTTTTTTAGAAAATTAGATAATAGCGAATTAGATAGGAAACTCAATGTTGTTTGTGATTTTATTAAAGAGGCGAGAAATGTTATATTTATAGGAACAGGAACCTCTGGAATACTATGCAAATATGCTGCAAGATATTTTTCTTCAATAGGCAGATTTGCAATGTACATAGATGATCCGTATTTCCCAAGAAATTATAAAATGTATGAAGAATCTGTAATAATTGCGATATCAGTTTCAGGTGAAACACCTACAGTTATTGATCACATAAGTAATTTGAAAAGAGAACATAGTACAGTTATAAGCATAACTAATAGTGAAAATTGTACAATAGCTAAAATATCCGATCTTAACATATCTTATTACGTGCAACGAGAAAAAATAGGAATTAGTGATATAACCACTCAGATACCGGTATTATACATAATAGAAAGTATTGGAAAAAGATTGCATAATAAAGCTTTTGATAGTTAAACCCCAGCCAGATTTATAAAGATAAGCATGGCTAGGGGTTAATTGAACATTTTTATAGATCATTTGAGTTTATCAGCAAGTGTAGGTTCTGTATTTAAAAGAAGATTCATTAAGTAACATACTTCATCATCTATTATATTTATATTATATTTAATATTTATAAAGTTAAGATTGTCTCTTACTATATTGTATAAATTAATATTTTCCTTAATAAAAGCATCTTTATTAGGATAAACAGCCGGATTATCATCATTTCTAAGCCTTCCAACAACAAAGGATAAATGAAGAATGATACCAACAGTATTTTCGTCTGATAATTTAATAGATAGTTTTTCTTGTAACGTATTTAATAAATTTGTTACATCTTTAAATAATTCAGCACCATCAATATTGTATATATTTTCTTTTATTATCTTAGGTAAATTAAGCATAGTGTTTTTGGAATCAATAGCAGCCTGAAGCTCTTTTAGTACGTCCATATTAAATACTTCATACATAGCGTATTGCTTTATAGGTGAATTTACAGGAAAAGAAGAAACTATAAACAATATTTCGTTATGTTTTTGAAGATTAATAATCTTTTGTTTGAAGTAATTTTTGTCAAGGCAGTTTAAGCATACAATTTCAAAGTAGTCACTGTTTAATCTAAGATTGCTAAGTAAAAAGTTTTTAATAGCAATGGCAGCACCCTCTCCTGTTAAGCAGGCTGTTATAATCAATATCTTATCTTGATTTTCAGATACATTATTTATATTTTTATGTATTTCTACATAAGAATTGACCATAAGCACATCGTTATATATATCATCTAAAGAAGATCCGATTAATGCTTTTCTTGTAGCTTCTAATACATGCAAAGTTGAAACAAGAGATATTACTTTAATATCTACATTAAATTCCTTTTTGATAACATCTGCAAAGGTAGTTAAAGAACCCATGTCAACTAATAAGAGATAGCCTGCAGAAGTAGGATTATCTTGTATACATATTTTTAAGCTTTCTAAAACTTTTGATGGAGCAATATCAACAGGTGCATTTATAGGAATTACATAATCTTCACCTAAAAGTTTCCCAGCAACATCAGCCATTGAAGTTGCTGTAGATTCTCCATGAGCAATAAGTATAACTTTTACTTTATCTTGAGACACATCATTAAAAGTATTATCTGGTATTAAAAAGAGGGTTAAGTAACCAGCTTCATCTATTGGAATTGATTTACTAATGTGGTTTTCAATAAGTTGCTTTACCTCAAGGGCTATGGCAAATTCTGCTGGATAAAGTTCTTTAATCTTGTTTAAATTAGTATTGATTATTATCTTATCGCTCTTTATTCTATTTATTAACGTATTAATGTGCAAAGCAAAAGCAGTATAAAGATTGTTATCAAAGATTATAGGAAGTCTTTTGGTAATGTGAGTTATTATTTCATCAAGACAGCCTAATGTACTTTCGTCAATTATTGTTAACAAGTTTTGTCTATTTATTTCTTTAGGTATTTCAGAGTTATTCTTATTAAAATGTTTTGCAATATCTTTCTCAAGAATATTTTCAATATCAATATTAGAGATATCCAGAGACTTGAGTTTTTCAAGTTTATTTTCTATAAAATCATAGATTGTATTATCGCTATTATTAAATATGGTATTGGTATCTTCATTAGTGCCATTAAATCTAAAGAATTCAATTTCCTCACTCATAAGTTTGTTCCATAAAACCCTATGTTCCTTTTCTTTATAAAGACCTTCCTTAATATAAGGGGGTAACATTTTACTATGAATTCTTACATCTTTTTTAACATTAGTTAGAAATTCTGAATAAGCTTTTGCACAAAGAAGCTGAACATCACTTTTTAGTTGACCTATATTGTTAGGACAATCATAGGAGAGGAGAGCCCTAAGAGAATTTAACGAGGCATAAATGTCTTTATTTATACGAATACTTTCGTGTTTAAAAAAGTTTTTGATTAAAAATAAACGCTCATCTAAAGTTCTGTCTTTAAGAGAAGGAATGTTAATTACAATTGGAATTCTTCGAGTAAAAGTATTTAGTAAGGCAGAGTTTGGATCTTCTGTGGTAGCTGAAATTATTAAAACATCTGATTTTCTAGTTTCAGAATCACCAATTCTTCTAAAGGTACCACTATCCAAAAATACAAAAAGAGCTTCTTGACCTTCAGGAGGAAGTCTATGAATTTCATCTAAGAATAAAATTCCGCCATCTGCCTGTTCGATTAATCCAGTTTTATCAGCTTCAGCACCTGTATAAGCACCTTTTTTTACACCAAAAAGCTGCGAGGTAAGCAATTGAGGATTATTACTATAATCAGCACAATTAAACACTATAAATGGAGAATCAGCAGATTTTACGTTCATTTCTACAGCATAATTGTGCATTAAAGAAGCAAACATAGATTTACCAACACCAGTACTACCTAGTATTAGGCAATTCATACCTTTAGGTGGATATAATATAGCAGCCTTGGCTTGCTCGACACAATCTTTAAGCGAAACATTATCTTCTGCTAATAAATCTAACTGAGACTTTTTACTTGTAACCTTATTCTCTGAAAGAAAAAATAGTACCGGCCTAGTAGAAGATTTGAATAATTTACCTTCTTTGCAAAGTTCGTTTAATTCATGACTCAAATTAGCTCTGGACATATTGATTAATGTCGATAGTGTTTGAGTATCTATACCATCTGAGAGGTTTAATTGGAGTAGCTTTTGGTAAACTAAATCTTTTTTTGTCATTGATATCCTCCTATTATAATAAGTATTTGCAATTAGTATATATGAATTTAATATTTTCTACATTTCAATGAAAATGATATCATAAATTTATTAATTGAGTCAAATAACAATTGTCATAGTGTTTAATAGTGTTTAAAAGAAATAATAAACACTATATTTATAATATCAAACACTAGGGAATTATAATAAACAGTCAGTTTAAATTAATAAACGAGTATAAAAGAATAAAAAAATAATATTGCAAATAATAAAAAAGTGCAAACTAAGTGTATATATTGAAATTAAAAGGTTTTCACATGCTGGAATTATATATAAAATACAAAAAAATAAAAAAATATTAAAAACTTTTAACGATTTTTAGTGTTTGGCATAGGTCTTGCTATATATAATGGCATAAAGCAATAAAAGCATAAACAGGAGGCGAGAAAATGGAACCATTAGAAATGGCAATTATGAATATTATAATTAACGCAGGAGATTGCAAGAATCATGCTTATATGGCTCTCAATATGGCAAATGAAGGAAAATACGAAGATGTTGAAAAGGAAATGGAATTGGCTAATGAAGCTTTAGGTAAAGCACATGATGCACAAACAGAAATGCTTCAAAAGGAAGCTGCTGGAGAAAAAATAGAACTATCAGTTTTATTTGTTCATGCGCAAGACCATTTAATGACAGCTATATCAGAAAAAAATCTAATTGAACAAATTATTGAGTTAAGAAAAGTTGTAAATACGTTATTAAAATAATAGAAAACTAGAGAAGACGATATAATTTAGATAGTATTTATAGAAAATATAATGCAGAGCATGAAGAATATTATATTAGAATATAATATAAAATAATTTCAAAATTTAAGGAGGAGAATATTATGATAACA
>JAEZKY010000346.1 GCA_023435985.1 Bacillota bacterium
ATTTTACGTATTGCTAATAATAATATTCACAATTTGTGTTACAATTAATTTATGCTAGTAAAAATTTATGTGTTTTTATTGTAATTAAAAAATTATTCTAATCCAGACATTGTTTCGCTAGAATATGTTGGAATAAAAAATGAAGATGATGAGACTATTATTTGTTCGCTAAAAAAGCAGCTAAATCAATTGCAAACCATATGTACTCAAACTAGATAGCTACCCCAAATATCTGATTTTAATTCACATTGTTCTCAAATTGTAGAACAATAAAAATAAATAGTTTGTAAAATCGTATTATTCAAGAGATCGAATTTACGATTTTTTTAAATGCGCCATTCTATTATGGCAAGTAGTTTGTAAAAATGGCGTAGCAAATTATAAAAATATTCTTTGAAAATTGAATAATGTAGTAAATAAAATAATAGTTGTATCAAAAATGTGTTATAATATCCTAATATGGCTGAGGTAATAAAATGAAAGGAGTATGGAATATGGATGAACTGTATTTAATGCAATTAGATTATTTATTAAGGCTCTGCATTGCTGCAATATGTGGGATGGCTATTGGATATGAAAGAAAAAATCGAATGAAAGAGGCTGGAATTAGAACACATTTTATCGTGGCTATAGGGGCGGCACTTATAATGATTATATCAAAATATGGATTTCAAGATCAGATAGGATGGCCGAATATGTCTCTTGATCCATCACGTATAGCAGCTCAGGTTGTCACAGGAGTTGGATTCCTTGGGGCAGGGATAATTTTTATGCAAAAGCAAACAATAGTAGGATTAACAACTGCAGCGGGAGTTTGGGCTACAGCAGCTATAGGATTAGCTATAGGTTCTGGGCTTTATTTCGTTGGAATAGCAGCTACTACTATTACTATATTGGGACAAATACTTTTACATGGTAAAATTAGATTTTTATCATCTCCAAAGACAGAAACGTTAACATTGCAAATTGTGGATGAGCCAGATGCCATTAAATTTCTTCAAGAAATCTTTGAAGATAATGAGATAACTATAATTAATTTGAAGAGCAAAAGAGATGAAAAATCCTCATTGATAGATGTGAAAGTTGTGATAAGAATATATGAATCGTTTAATATAACTAAATTTTTGAACATATTGCAAAGTAAAGATTTTATAAAGTTTTTAGAATTTTAAGGAGAAATAAGTTGTACTAATAAAGAATAAATCTAATAAAAATAATTGCTATAAAAATACCGTATTATTCAAGAAATGAATTTACGGTACTTTTTATTTAGCAATACTAATATAAGCTCCTATAAAGAGGAGCCTACAACTTTGGTAAGTAATTTAAAGAAATTGTCTTTAGCAAGTATATTATAAGCAAAAGCTAAAAGAAATATACTAGTGAAATCATGAAAAATTAATTCATAATATGTAGATTGGATGAAGTAAATGATAAGAAAGAAGTTCTCTGAAAATTGAATAATACGGTTTTAAAAAGTATGATATAATAAGTCTATATTACACAAAATGGTTTATAAGTTAATTATAGTATTCATATAGTTGAGTACATTTCAAGTACATGAAGGGAGAATCTTGATATGGATATTGGATGTAACTGGTCAAAAGCTTTGAAAATTCTTATTGAGAAAGATTGTGTAAAAATAGATTATATTAAATCATTTGAATATGGAAATTTTGATAATGATTTTAAAACAATGCGCTCAATGAGGCCTATTTTAATACATGGTCTGGGCTATTTTGAAAATACAGGAATGAATGACATAGAAAAGATTAATTTTAATTTTGCAAATAGCATTATAAAAAAGTGCGATTCACCTCATTACGGCCTTCATCTTGCTATAAGGTCTAAGGATATGTTTGCAGGAATGACTGAAGAGGATATATACAAACGTATGTCTGAACAAATTCAGTTTTTTAAAAAGAATTTATCAGTACCATTATTGCTTGAAAATTCACCAGACACACCACATGACCGCAAGGTATTTGACCTTTATCCTTATATAAAGACGGAACAAATTTGTAAAGTAATAATTGAAAATGATGTGTCTTTTTTGCTTGATATAACACATGCAAAGCTTACAGCCCAATATAGGGGATGGGATGTTTATGATTATATTGGAAAATTACCACTTGATCATGTTATAGAAATTCATACAAACGGTTCAGGTTATGATACAGATGGTTTTCCAATGGATACGCATCAGGCTATGGAAGAAGAAGATTACAAATTGTTAGAATGGGTTCTTAATCGTACAAAGCCCAAAATAGTTACATTGGAGTTTAATGAAGTAGAGACAGAGAATTATGAGAAAGTCGTTGATTCATTAGAGAACCAACTAAATCGAATATACAGTATATGTAATTCTAGTAAGTAAGAGGATAGCAAATATTTAAAATAGAATACTAAAGTATTACCGTATTATTCAATAAAAAAATGAATTTACGGTATTTTTATTTTAAATATTACGCAATACTACAAATGAGTGTGTATCTGCTATACTAACTTAATATTTGGCGTAGTAAATAAAAAGAGTTCTTTCAAAATTGAATAATGTGATATATACAAGTTATGTTATAATTTATTTGAAATAGTAAATTAATACGTAATAAATTGTTTATAAACATTACTCATAAATTAGAATTATACAAAAGGAGATAACATATATGAGCAATACATTGGTTGTCTATTATTCACTTTTCAAAAATACAAAAAGTTTAGCATTAGAAATAGCAAAGCAGACTGGTGCTACTATAAGAGAATTAGTTCCAGATAAGAATTATTCTTTTGATTATAATACTGCTGCTAAAGAAGTGAGAAATCAGATTTCTCGAGGATTTTGCCCTAAATTAATATCTGGAGATGATCCGATAGATAATTATCAAACAATATTTATAGGTACGCCTAACTGGTTTAAAACATTAGCTCCACCAGTTCTGAGTTTCCTTAGACAACATGACTTCACGGGTAAAACCATAATTCCCTTTTGTACTCATGGAGGAGGTGGATTTTGCCAAATTGAAAATGACATATTAAAAGAGTGTTCAAAATCAATGATTTTACCTGGTATTGCTATAAACGGAACTATTAAATCGGAAGAGGTCGCCAATTGGCTTACGAGTATTGGATACGAATCATGAAACTCTAGTTTATAAAGATGATTATACGGTTTTAAAAATTTATGAAGAATTAACTATTACAATAGGAATTATAAAGGCAGATTAAGTTATAGATAAACAACTTTGGAAGGTGAGATTGTGAAAAAGCATATATTATTAGTAAGTAGTATAACAGCAGTTTTAATTATTAGCGGATGTACAAATAATAAGAATAGTAGTGAAACTATGAATAATAAATCCACAGTTTCTACTGAGATTACTACAACTCAAGAAGATGATGACTTAGAAAAGGCTAAAATAAAAGAAGAAGAAAAGGAATTAGAAGCATCATTTCAAGAATTAAGTGATTTAAAGAAGCCTGATATAGAAGAAGCCAGGTATTTCGAGAAATCCCTTAAAAATGGCAGTGTAATAATGATTGATAGAGATAATAGCAAAGACCAGGAAGTTTACAATATAACATCATTAGATAAATTTATTGATTCATTTAATGACGGTAAAGAAGGTTATGTATGTGTAATTAAGGGAACAATAAAAAAAGATGACACATTTTTAGTAAATAAACTTGAAGAGTATGAAACTGACGGTAAAGCAATTAAAGAGTTAGTATATGATACATATGCTGATAAAAATAAATTTGTACCAGGAAGCCCAAGTTATTCCCCTAAAATGGTAAAGAGGGACTCAGACAATGCGATTAGGTACTCAACTCTTCAAAGCAAAGATACTCCAGATAATATGGGAGCAACTGTAATTAGTTTTGATAAAAATAGTATAAGGAATTAACTAAGAATATATAATTTTTTATAACTTCGTATTATTCTATAATGAATTTGCGGTATTTCTTCATGCAATTTAGAAAAGAGAGATATTATGTTATATATATTCTGTATCAATACTAATAAATTATGTATTAGTTTAAGAATCACTTGAAATATAAAAGAGTAACACATCAAAATTAGAAATGAAAGTTACTCTTTTAGGAAGATATTTATTTAATGAGGTAAATATTTATGAAAAAATTATTATTGAATTTCTAACTTTATTATAATTGGCTAATGTGTCAGAACAGTGACACATTACCTATTTCTTAGTCATTAGAATTAATCCAATTATACTTAAGCATATCCCTAGGGCATTTATAGGGGATATTCTTGTTTTATAAATAAAAATACCAACGACAATTAATACTATCGTTGAAATTATACTTACAAAAAGAGGAGCAACGGCTATATTCCATCCACTTCTATAGATATATAAATATCCTATTTCTAAGCCTAATGCAGATAGCCCTAGTACATAACTTGCCCAATTTAATTGTTTTAGAGAACTTATAATATTGCGGTCTATGGGTAAAATAATTAATGCCAATATAGAGAATATTATTGCGGTAATATATGTGACTATCATTGATATAAATGGATTTATTGATTGATTAATAGATTTTTGACTGATATTATATATTACAGTTGCTAAAACTGTGATTATCATAGATATATAGTACATGTAATAATACATCCTTTCTTATATGTTTTGAAGTAGTAATCATTACAATAAAAGATTCAAAATCCTTTGTCCTAATGATTATAAATATTGAAATTACTTCATAATATTGTTTTTTATTTGTAAGATTACTAATCTTTCATCTCCATTATTTGTGAATCCGTGGCTTTCTTCATGTGGAGATAACATTACATCATTCTCTTTAATTGAAAAATCTTTGCCATTTATGGTTATTAGTCCTTTGCCACTAATTACATAGAATATTTCATCTAAATCTGAATGTTTGTGAGGAACCATTGTTTCACCAGGTTTGTAGAATAAAATGCCTGAGTCCATTGTGCCCTCTGTAAATAGTGCTTTCCTTTTGATTTTTTCTGTAATATCGTTAATGTTCAAAATTTTCATAGTCATACGTCTCCTTAATTTATGATATTTATTTTAAGTTAATTATTAAGGTTCTATTTTATGGTAAAGACACATTTAAATTTTTCATAAAAATTTTCCTCCTATGTTTTGATGAATTATAGTATTATAATATAATCGCTATTAATTTTTTACAAGAAGGCACTATTTCGTATTGTACTAACTAAATAGTAAGTATTAATTTATATATATGATAGGAGTGAATGCTAATGACTTGCGGTAAGTTATGTCCAATTGAAGAAACTGTTAAACTTATTGGTCACAAGTGGAAGGTTCTTATTTTGAGAAATCTACATGATGATGGAACGCAAAGGTTTAAACAACTCGAAAGAGGAATTAATGGTATAAGCCAAAAAATGTTAACGCAACAACTTCGGCAAATGGAAGCTGATGGATTAATTATTAGAAAGGTGTACCCCGAAGTACCACTTAGGGTTGAATACTCACTTTCAGAACTAGGAAAGAGCCTAAAGCCAGTTTTAGATTCTATGAATATTTGGGGAGAGAATTATATAAAATCTAGTAAACACTCAGAATCTGCCCTTTACCAAGGACATGATAAAAAGTAATAATCTATTATCGGAGGAGTTTGTTATGAAAGATTTTTTGAAAGAAGATCTATTTTGGATTAGAAAACCCAATAATATCCGCATTGATAATGAAAAAGTAGAAATAATTACCGAAGCCAGAACTGATCTGTGGCAACGTACTTATTATGAATTTCGAAATGATAGTGCACCAATATTG
>JAEZKY010000354.1 GCA_023435985.1 Bacillota bacterium
CATTGCAAGATGCCCTTATGGAACTAATGGAGCAAAAACCCATTTTCAAAATAACCATTAAAGAGCTTTGCGAAAAGGCAGATATAAACAGAACAACTTTTTATGCGCATTATACTGATCAAAATGACCTTCTTCATAAAATTGAACATGATGTTCTATTATCGTTTAGACAATTTATTGATAATCTTCATAGCCAAATGGACAAGAACAGTATCTTACATATTATCCAAGGATTTTTGCAATACATCGCAGACAATAACAAGTATATCCAGATTTTGCTCAGTGAACGAGGTGACACTGATTTCCAAAAAAAGCTTTTTACTATGATATATGAGCAATGCGAAATAATGGATTTGGCAGAACCTTCGTCGACAAAAGAATTTTATTTTATATTTGTGCTTAATGGAAGTATTGGCCTAATACAACACTGGCTGAAATATGGATTGACCAAGTCGACATATGAAATGGCCGAAATTATCTTTAATATGACAGCACAAATTAAGTAAATTACTTTCTATCTTTAATCCTTTAATAATTATTTTAAAATTAGCTTATATAGTATTTTAATTAAGGAAATTTAAATAATCCACGACATATGTCGTGGATTTACTACAAAAGCATTTTTGCGAATTCTATATTATCATAGCTATTTTCTTTAATATATTCTAGGATCTCGCTTCTATAGTTCTTATCATGCTCTACTGCTTTTGCAAATACTTGAATAAACTCTACCATATCTTCTATGGAATCTTTTCCATTATATATGTATTTTCCAACTAGATAAAATCTCATTAATGAATATCTAAATAAAAGTAGAATATATCCATCAAACATACTATCGCTTTCTGAAAAAGGAAATAGATTATTATATATAAAATTAACCATATAACTTTCAAATATGTGGCTATTACTTTCTATATATTCTTCTGTATATTTTTCAAATTCATTTATATATTTCTCCTTATTTTCAATTATCTCTTCATTATCTTTAATATTATATCCCTGCATAAGTTCTTTAGTGTACATTTTAAATTTATGGCTATCATTTTCATTTAATATATCTAAAGAATCAATTATATTCTTCAAAAATGAAACTTGAAGTACATAATTCATACGTTCTCTTTTATAAGACTCAGCTTCATTTTCTATATCATATTCACTTATAAATTCTTTTATTTCATCACTTTCTATCTCTTCTAGTTCATTTAAAAAATTCCCCAAGACATATAATCTAGAACTGAACTTCAAATTTCTATTTTGTATTATTTTTATTGAAAAGTCTCTTATCTCTTTAAAATACTTTATAGGTGTATCTTTGAATTCAGATGCTCTAGTATCAAGTACACCTGACATAATATACTTACCTAAATTTTTCTCACTTTCCTTAAATTCTATTTTCTCTTTACTTCCAAGAATAATTCTTGCTGCCTCTGGACATGCTGTATCTAGGGATATTTCATAATGATTATCTACTTTATTTAGTACTCTAGGAAATTGACTACAAACACTAGAAAGATAATCTTCACCAAATTTCCCTTGAATCAAACAGTAATTCTCATCATCTAGAAACGGACATCTTTTTGTTTTGCTTAATTTAACTCTTCCATAATCTAAATCTTTATTAGTACAATATTCATTGTTATGAACATTTTTTTGGAACATCTTTTTCATTGCTTCATCTGTAACTTTGTGATATTTTTTAAATGTTTCTTTATCAATATCTATATCCCATCCAATGCAACAACTATCTTCACATTTTCCTCCAATACACTGAAACTTATCAATATAGGATGGATATATCATCTTAACATTCTTTTGCATTTTTATCTTCCTTACCTATTAATATTTTATCTACGGCACATAAAAGAAAATATCAAGGACAAAGTTGCCATGTATATTTTTTCATTAAGCAAGGAAGCAAATCGCCCTCATAGCTGACCTTTTAGGTCAATTTGCCGACGTAAGTGTACGCGAGTAGTTTCCCCTTGATGGAAAATAGACTAGTAAATTGACTTGTTATTTCCTTGATTGTGCCTAAAGCTATTATATCATCAAAATAACGTATATTTAACTTAAATTGCTTTTATAGAAAATATAAAGGCATTACAAATTGCATTGCAATACCTTTATATTTATTAATAAACTCATTCTTATCCTTAAAAATATTAGTTTTTGTATTTTATTCTACTTGTAATGTTATTTATCCATGCTTGTATATTGTTATTATTCTCAAGATATAAAAAAGACCCACTAAAATCAAAATTTAGATTTTAGTGGGTCTCATGGTGGAGGCGAAGCGCGACCTTTGAAATCAACTAATTATGATTTAGCTAAGTATTTCTTCAACTACACTAATAATAGCATCTATGCTTGGAAATAAACTCGGATATTTCCCTTCTTTATTTTTAACAAAAATTATTCCATCTTCTTTAAGGGTTTTAATATTTCTTTGTACACTACGCTTATTATACATTGTTGGATTAATATGTGTTGCAAAAATAATAGGTGTACTTGTTGATAATAAATTTGTAGTAAGAAGATTGTCTGCTATGCCATTAGCAGCTTTTCCAAGGGTATTTGCAGAAACTGGTGCAACAATCATCAAATCAGATTTAATTGACAATGATTGATGGTTCATATCATAAGCCTTTGGAAGTTCAAACTGTTCAATCTGAACTGGTGTCCCAGCTTCTCTCTGAACCATAAGTGGTGTAACAAAATTGCATGAATTTGTAGTCATAATTACATGCACTTGAGCTCCAAGTTTTTTTAGTCTCCTAATTAAAGTAAGTGATTCATTTGCAGGGCTACATGCCGTAATTCCTAAAGTTATTGTTTTTCCTGATAACATAGTTTGTCCTCCATTCACATAAAATCAAAGTAATTCTAAAATGCGTTTTCTGGTTTCCACCAAATAACACAACTTTTTGTTTCAATTTTAAATTCTACCTTACTATTTTCAAAATCAGTAATATATTGTTCAAAGTTTCTTTTTGCAATATTTTTCTTTTCCTCTAATAGCGGTGGTTTTAATAAGTAAAATTTATATTTATTTTAAAACTCCTAATCACAAATTATATATCATCACCCATAATAAATTATTATAGGACTAAACCATTTCTAATTTTGCTTAAGATTAGAACTAACTTAATTTATTATTTTTTTGTAAACAAAAACATAGCAAAATACAATCAGCTTTCCTTAGTAATTTTTCCTTGTTCACTTTGTCTCCATATCCATCTTCTTGTCCTTATTTCACTGCCCACAGAATAAATA
>JAEZKY010000367.1 GCA_023435985.1 Bacillota bacterium
CCACTATGTCTTTAGCTTTTAGTGCATTTTGTACAGAATCATAAGCTTCATCTACCATTGGAGTGATTTTTTGAACAGCTACCAATATATTTTCAAAAGATTCAATAGTTTTATCAACAACATTTGTTTGTTCGCTTATTAGTACATCTGTTTGTTTTGAAGTATCCATTACTTCTTTTGTATCGTTGCTTACCAATGTTATTAAATTCATTATTTCATTTGAAGCTTTACTTGATTCTTCTGCTAACTTTCGTACTTCATCAGCTACTACAGCAAATCCTTTTCCCTGTTCTCCAGCTCTGGCAGCTTCAATAGCAGCATTTAATGCTAAAAGATTGGTTTGCTCAGAAATCTGACCAATAGAATCTGTTATATTACCTATTCTACTTACAGTCGCCCCTAATCCATTAATTTTAGTATTAACTAATAAAAAGGCCTGTTTCACTTCATCAATAGATATGGTTAAAGATTCAATGTAACTTTTTCCTGATGTTGCTCTATCTTCAGCATCTTTACTACTTACATTTACATTAGAAATTTTGTTATAAATATCTTCTAATTTGGTGTTGAGCATATTTAGCTGATTAGTTGCATCTAGTAACTCACGTGTTTGACTTACAGACCCATTGGCTATTTGCTCAATTGCAGCAGCTACTTCATTAGCAGCTGTAGTCATTTCTTTTGAATTATTTGCAAGAGCTGTTGAGAATGTACCAACAGTTGAACTATTATCTTTTACTCCAGATATTAAATGTTTTAGTTGGTCCATAGTATCATTTATTTTATTTGCCATTATACCTATTTCATCTTTACTTTTAACATTTACCTTAATTGTAAAGTCACCCTTTGCCATATTTTCAACAGCTTTAACAATATTATTAATATGCTGTGTTAAGCTTTGAGATACGAATAAGGAGGTAATACCTGATATAATTAAAGCAATTATGCCTATAGTTAGCATTAGGTTTGTAGTTGTTCTGGCAAGCCCTGTAAATTCAGAAGTCGGAATATTAGCTGCATATATTAGTCCCCAATCTTTATCTTCATCATATGCAATTAATTTTTTGGTTCCTTCATATTCATATTCACCAGTTCCTGTTTTGTTAGTCAAAATCTCTGTACCAATGCTAGTAGCTAGAAGACTTTGTTTAAAGATTTCTTCTTTGTTTGGATGTATTACAGTTGTGCCATCATTATTAATAGCAAAAATGTATCCTGATGACCCAATTTTAATATTATTTATATATTTTTCAGATAGTTTTTCCAAATTTATTGAATATATTATAACGCCAAGTACCTGTTTTTCTGTATTTAAAATAGGTACAGCCATATTATATACTGAGTTACCCGTAATTTGACTTTGTTTAATGCCTGAATATTCTATTTGTTTTGTTTGTAAACATTTTTTTGCTGCTCCACCACCATTATTATTTGCCTGGCCTTCAGTTGTAGATTGTGTTGCGACTCCACTGTTATCTGCTAGTGATACTAATGTTTTTGCTGCATCTTTATCTTGAACTATTATATTATCAAATACAACATACTCGTCCGATAATTTTTTATATCGGTCCATTACCTTAGCATTTAGTTCACTTGAATTAGGATCATTTAAATAGCTAAGGAGTAGTTGATCGTTCTGACTATCCATTGCAATAGTCTTTAAAATTTCCATATTTCCATGCATAGTATTCTTTGCTAATAAAAGTTCTTCGTTTAATCTCACATAAGCTTCCTTTGTATTTGAGTTTTGTATAGCATAATTTATTATAATGCCAGACATAATTAAAGGAATTAGGGCAAATGATATGAACATAGGGATTAATTTTTTCTTAAGTTTCATAAATAGTCCTCCTTGGTAATCGTTTTTAGTTCTATTCTTTGATATATTATCGTTACTAATATAAAGAACTAAAGTTTGAATTTTTATGCATTAATTGCTTTAAAATCCTTATTTTTAATAATCAAACCATTTTGTAATATAAAAGTAATTTGTTACTTTGCAGTGTAAAGATACTGGAATCAGGCTTTTTGTTATGAAAATACCATACAGGGCTGTGGGGGTAGAACTACAAATAAGATGTGGTAGTACAATTCAAAAAGAATCTTTGAAAATAGGTGAAGGATATTTTTAATAATATATATTACAACTTAATGAAAGTGGTGATATATATTAGTTTTCAATGTTTATGGGATAACAGAAGAATTATTGCAGAGTTTGAGTTATGAAAGCAAGTTAGGGAAAAGCTTAAAGAATACATAAAATAGTAATAAGCATTATTCAATTGAAATATAAGTAAATACTAAAAGTGATAGAATGATAAATGATTGAATTCATATACATTGATAAATTATGAGATTGATTTTATAAGTAAAGTTGTTAATATTTAATATGTTAAGGATTAAAATGAGATGAAATATATTAGTGGATTTTAAAGGTCACGCATCGCCTCCACCATAAAATCCACGACTATTTGTATGTGGCTTGAATAGCAGCTTACAGGTGGTCGTGTTTTTTAATTGTCACTGGTAGCATAAACAATTAAATTTACAAAAATCTACAGTGCAGAAGGAATTAATAAGGACATCAAAAAGTAAAATAGAGCTGATGGTGAAAAAAGATAGTATTGCTAAAACAAATAGATGAAGTTGAAGATCAAATTAATAATATCGTAACTGCTATAACAAATGGATTTGTTCAAGAAGAGTTCACGGCTAAAATGGATGAGCTTAAGAATAGGAAGAGTGAATTAGAAGCTAAGTTTTTAGAAATTGAAGCTAATGATATTAATCAAATAGAGCTTAATATAAATGATAACTTAATAATGTATCTAAATAACGGAGAAGAATCAAGTCCAGATGGAGGAGGTTCTCTTCTTTCTTTTGTTTCAAGAAAAATGTTAATGATAAATCCTGTGAATATAAAAATTTGTATATAGGATTAAAAAATTAATATATTATAATTAATTTATAAAAGCAATATTTTAAATTAATTATACGTTAAGTTATATATTAATACATTATTTAAGATTAGGAGAAAAACTATATGAAAGATTTATTTACAATTGGAGAAGTGTCAAAGTTGTTTAATCTTAATATTAAGACATTAAGATATTATGATGAAATAGATTTATTTAAGCCAATATTTATAGATAAAATTAACAACTATAGATATTATTCAACGGAGCAATTTGAGCAATTAAATACAATAATGTATTTAAAAGCACTTGGAATGTCTTTAAGTACAATAAATTTTCATTTAAATAAACGTAGCATTGATAACATAACCGAATTATTAAAACAACAAAAAGAAGTCACAAGAAAAAAGATAAAGGAACTACAGGCTATAGAAAAGAAAATTGAAAATAGATTAAAACAAATCAATTATGCAAGGCAATATGATAAGCTAGACGTAATTCAGGAAATTGAATTTGATGAGAGAACTATTGTGTTATTAAAACAAAAAATAAAATCAGATAAGGATTTAGAGTTATCTATTAGGAATTTAGAGAATACGACTAAGAAAAACGCTTCTGTTTTCAATGGGAAAGTAGGTGTATCAATTTCTACAGATAATCTGCAAAATGGAGTATTTGATGAATATGATTCAATTTTTTCATTTACAGAAGGTGAAAAATATAATAAAAAACTAATAAAAATTTTACTTAAAGGTATTTATATTACTATTCGGTTTAATGGAACTCATAAAAATTCGCCTAAATATTATGATGCGCTTTTAAAATATATTGAAGAAAAGGGATATAAAATTATTGACGATTCTATAGAAATAACACTTATTGATTTTGGCTTAACTACTGAAAAATCAGAGTTTATAACTGAAATTCAAATATTAATAAATTAATATTGACACTCCAGTTAATGGACCCTTTATAATTTCTAACATAGATAACTTGAGGTGTTAAATTGATTGGAACGATAGTAAATTGTATTTCTATTATGAGCGGCAGTATTTTAAGAGCAGCTTTTAAAAAGGAATAAAAAAGACATGTTTCTGCAAAAAGAGTGGCCACATTTAAATATGGCATAATAATAAGAATATATAAATTAAAAGGAGTTAAAAATGAAATTATTGCATATTGGAAAAAAAGGAAATATAAATCGGTTTTCTAAAAAATCAGAGTTGATGGAAGGCATAGACATTATTGAAATGCCTTCTGGACTTGGGGCAGATGAATATCTTGCTATAGGGAAAGACGCAGAGTTTATTATAGCCGATGCCATGGCGAAGGTGTCTGAGGAATTGATTAAAGGAATGCCTAATTTAAAAATGATTCACTCAGAAGGAGTTGGTTATAATTTTTTTGATTTAGAAGCTGCCAGAGAAAAACAAATTTATGTATGTAATTGTAAGGGAATGAATGCTATGGCGGTAGCAGAACAGACGATTCTTCTTATGCTTAGCATGCTTAGAAATGTAAGAAACTGTGATCAAGCGGTTCGTAATGGACATCAGATTGAGAAAAAAGAAGAGTATATGAAAAAAGGGAATTTGAAGGAGTTATCTGATTGCAAAGTGGGACTAATTGGTTTTGGAGATATTGCTAAGTGTACAGCAATGATTTTAAAAAGTTTTAATGTGGAGACATATTATTATAGTAGGGCCCAAAGTGATAAAGATGTAGAAGAAAAATATAATGTGAAATATTTGGAACTTGATGAATTATTAAAAAATTGTAATGTATTTAGTATTCATTTACCAGTTACAAATACTACTTATGAGATGGTAAATGATGAGTTTTTAAGCAAGATACCAGAAGGATCTTATTTGGTTAATACAGCAAGAGGAGAATTGGTTGATAGTATGGCATTAGTGAGAGCTTTAGAAAGTGGAAAGCTTGAAATGGCAGCTTTGGATACTATAGCAGGTGAACCAGTTCAATTGAACAATGTGTTATTAAATCAAGAACAGAAAATTATGGAGAAAATAATATTTAGCCCTCATATTGGTGGTATAACAGCTTCAAGTTTTAAAAGAGGATATTCAATGATATGGAGCAACATCAAAAAAGTAATTACAGGTGAAAAACCTGATCGTATTGTTAGCTCATTATAATAATTGAGAGGAAGGAATTCATTATGATTAATCAAAATTACAAAGAATTATTAAATGGTAAATCTATAATTAGAGAACAGAGTGAATATGCAACAAGTTTAGGAAAAGAAATAGGATATGAAAATGTATTTGATTATAGCTTGGGAAATCCAAGTGTACCAGTACATCCAGATTTTACTGAGGTATTTATAAATATACTTAAAGATGAAGATCCTATAGCTGTCCATGGTTACAGTCCTTCTTTAGGAAATACAGAGGTCAGGGAAAAAGTTGCACAAAGCTTAAATAAAAGATTTAATATGAATTATGAAACAAAACATATTTTTATGACTTCTGGTGCTGCAGGTGCGTTGGCACATGCCATAAGATGCGTTACAAAGCCAGGGGATGAGGTAGTAACTTTTGCACCATTTTTTCCAGAATATTATCAATATGTAGAGCAAACTGGGGCGATTCTTAAGGTAGTGCCGGCTAATATAATAGATTTTCAAATAAATTTTGAAGCCTTTGAAGAGATTATCAACCCTAATGTACAAGCAGTTTTGATTAATACGCCTAATAATCCTTCAGGTATAGTATATTCAGAAAAAACAATAGAAAAACTATGCGATTTTTTACGTAAAAAGCAAGTCGAGTATGGACATGATATATTTTTAATCAGTGATGAACCATATAGAGAAATATTATTTGAAGGAGCAGATAACTTTTATGTAAGTAAGTATTATGATAATTGTATTTCTTGTTATTCTTTTTCTAAAAGTTTGAGCTTACCTGGTGAGCGTATAGGGTATGTTGCTGTGAATCCTAAAGCTACTGATGCTGAAATTATTGCAGTCATTTGTGGACAAATTAGTCGTGGTATAGGACACAATTGCCCAGCATCAAGCATTCAGTTGGCAGTGGCAGAAGTTTTAGATAAAACTAGTGATTTATCTATATATGAAACAAATATGAATCTGCTTTATGATGCATTGACAAGGATAGGATTTCAAGTAGTTAAACCAGGTGGAACATTTTATATTTTCCCTAAAGCATTAGAAGAAGATGCAAATGCATTTTGTATGAAGGCAAGAAAATATAATCTTATTTTAGTTCCTAGTGATAATTTTGGAGTTAAAGGATATTTCAGAATGGCATATTGTATTGATACTGAAAAGGTAATACGAAGTATAGAGGCGCTTGAAAAGTTTGCAAAAGAAGGATATATTTAGGAAGTGAAAGATAAGCTGATTTAGAGGAGGATAAACATGAAATAAGGCGGAAAATTTAGAAGAAGGCGAAATTAT
>JAEZKY010000010.1 GCA_023435985.1 Bacillota bacterium
TTACTATTACGGTAGTAAAAAAACATCCTGCTCTGCCCTTAGACTTATTTATTATTTCTTCTAAATTAGTTAACATTTTTGTACCTTCAAATATACCTGTAAAGGCAGACGATACAAATACAACTAAAGCAGATTTGAGCATATATAATACTCCGCCGCCCTTTATAATGCTGCCTAGAATATCATTATCCTCTATGCTATATCCCTCTACTACATACCTTATTATCTGGCTTATTGAATTATGTTCAAGGACAATGCTTATAATGCAGGCTGCAATTATGCTGACTAAAATAGATATCTTCACATTTATCTTAAATATACAAAATACTAATATTATAATTGCTGGCACCAAAGTAATAACACTTACATTAAAGCTTCTTAAGATTTCCGCACTTATATCACTTTCCTGAACATTTAATGGGAATTTAAATGAAAAAGCCAGATATATAAAAAATGCTATTATAAAAGGTATTATCGAACTCTTAAACATATTTTTAATATTCATATATAAATCAGTCGTTGTAATATTAGCTACAAGATTAGCACTAGAGGACATTGGTGAGCATCTATCACCGAAATACGCTCCTGCAAGAACTGCCCCTGCCGTTAAGCTTAAATTAACATTCCCTCCTCTTGCCATAACCATAAAAGCTACTCCAACTGTTCCAACAGTACCAAAGGAGGTTCCTAATAAAAATGATACTAATGCTGTTATTAAAAATACATAAACTACAAATATATTAGGATTTAAAAACTGCATTCCGTAATAAACTATAGCCGAAACCGTTCCACTGGCCATCCATGTAGATGTTACTGCTCCAATTAATATGAAAATTTCAAGTACAATGAAAGACTTCTTGCCTCCTGCATAAGCCATATGTATAACATCAATAAATTTAAAGCCCTTTTTGCAAGCTAAGACTATAAATATTAATAGTCCTATAATTAACGTATATCCTACAAAAATTCCTTTTACTGAACTATAAATTAATAATAAAAAACAAACTATAAATGCAACTGTAATTTCCAATTCATCGCCCCATTAACTATTATAGATAAAGTTCAATAGACTAAAACCTCCTATTTTCTTCTAAATCTATTTAATATGTACACTTATTTGATTGTAATATAATTAAAGTATACACACAAGGCATTTCTCTTTACTCCTATTATATAAATTATTTATGCTTTCAATCTTCTTCGGTAGTATATTAAGCAAACTATAAAAGCTCCCAGCATATTTATAAGCAAATCTGTTGTTGTATCTTCAAGTCCGCCATTTACCATGTCTGTTTTGAAAAAATAGTCTCCTAAAAACTCAACTATTTCCCATATGGCACCTAATGTAATAGAAAAGGAAAAAGAAAAAATTAATACAAAGATAATAAACCGTGTTTGAGTAACCTCTTTTGTCTTTATAATTGTTTCTTCTGTTAAATTAAATCCTACAATTACCGCATAGCAGCCAAATGCTCCATGAAGAAGTAAATCCCACCACCATAACTTACTGTAGAACTGCATAATTTCTCCAAAATATTGTGCAAGAAAAATAAATATTACCGATATTAGTTTAAAACTGGCTGGCAATACTATCTTCTTTATATTAGCAAGCTTTACAATTATAAAAGGAAGTATAATGCATATAACAGTCATAAAATATAGGTATAAATCTTTCCACTCTTTCATCACAATATTAAATATAATTCCACTTATTAAGATTATTTCAAATAGTATTGCGGCTATAATTGCTAAGTTACTATTTTTGTTTTTCATAATAATTTTATTCCTTTCGGCATATTTCTACATAAAGAAAAAATCCTTTCTTTATATAAAAATATATTTCCCTTTCTAAATAAAAAATATAAATTTACATCTAATAATAAAACCTTTATATACAGCAAACAATTAATTAATAATTATTAATTAAATTTTTAATATTCAAAAAAGCACCAATCTTAGATTAGTGCTTTCACTACAATAAATTTAAAAGCTAACGTCTACTTTATTATAATTTAATTTTATCAACAAGTTCTTTTATAAAACCATCTTCAAATGGACTTCTAAGTCCAACATTATTAAGCATGTTAGGAAAATAATCCTTAGCTGACTGTCTACAGAATTCTATATATTTTCCCCATGCATTATTATAATCTTCATCCATCATTCCTTTAAATTGAAGTGCACAAGTTTGAGCAAGGCAATAATCTATATAATAGAAGGGGTAATCATATATATGTTTTTGCATCTGCCATCTGCGTCCTTCACTATAAAATTCATCGTCCATATAAGAAAGATGAGGCTTATATTCTTTTTCTAACTGCTTCCAAACCTCTCTTCTTTGAGCTGCGGTCAGCTCTGGTTTTGTATATATTATTTCTTGGAATTCATCCACCATGCATCCATAGGGTACAAATGCTATAGCATCTTCAACCTGCATCTTTCTATAATCCTCTGCTCTATTTCCAAAGAATAATTCCATCCATTTACCTGTAAAAAATTCCATTGACATAGAGTGAGTTTCTGCCGTTTCCATAGTTATGTTATTATGTTCTAATATTTCATCATCTCTTGTTAAATACCCTTGAAACGCATGACCACATTCATGAGTTATAACATCCACATCTCCACTTGTACCATTAAAATTAGCAAATATAATTGGTGCCTTGTAAGTCATTAACATATCCATATAACCGCCAGCTGCTTTATTGGCCCGTCCTAATACATCAAATAGCTCATGATCTAACATAAAGTTAAAAAATTCACTTGTTTCAATAGATAACTCATTATACATTTTTTTACCTGCTGCAAAAATATCATCAGCACTTCCAATAGGAACAGGATTTTCATCAAGGAAGTAAGTTCCTTCATCC
>JAEZKY010000266.1 GCA_023435985.1 Bacillota bacterium
GTTTTTTACAATACAAAAAGATCACAGAAAAACTTAAAAGGTCTGACTCCAATTGAATATCGAAATCAGACCTTAGCTTCATAATTTTTTTGTTTTTTCATCTGTCTACTTGACAGGGTGCAGTTCATTCTATAGATACTTTTTAGTTAATTTATTTATACATTAGTAGTTGTAGGTGGCACGTATACTCTTGCTGCAAGTTCATCATCTAACATATATAATGCTGCTGGATTGTTCTCAGATCTCTTAAGTTTCTTTATAATATTATTTAGATTATTTTCTTCTTCAACTTGTTCATCAATAAACCATTTAAGTAAGCTTTTAGTTGCATGTTCTTTCTCTTCTTCTGCTATATCAGCAATATTATATATTTTTCTTGTAACCAATTGTTCGTGAATATAAGCCATTTCAAAAACATGCAATACATTATCAAAATTTGTATGCGGTTTTTCAATTTGTTCTAACTCTACTACACCATTTTTTTGGAATATGTAGTTATAGAATTTCATCGCATGATCTAATTCCTCTTTACTTTGAACTTTGAAAAAATTAGCACATCCAATTAAATCAATAGATTCACAATAAGCTGCCATTGCCAGGTAAGTGTATGCTGAGTATAATTCAAAATTAACTTGTTCATTAAGACTATTAAGTAATTTTTCGCTTAACATATCAACATCTCCTTAATAAAAAATATTTAAATTATATAAATTTAATTTTATACTCTATATTTACTTATTTTTAAATAATAATTATTATTATTTACTTAAATTATATACCTTACATAATGATTTATCAAATTATATTTTGCAAATATATACATAATCTTTAGACTTTGGAAATGTAAAATATATATCTTTAATAGAACCAACAAATGCATTTACTTTTCTCTTTAAAAATAGATAAGGTTAAGTTAATTCGCGCCTTTTACTTCTTCATTAATCTTTTTATTTTAATTATATAGAGTTTAAAAATAAATACTATTGATAAATGCAATCAAGTAAAAATAAACTTTTATTATAGTATAAACAGATTTTTAATTATATATACTATTAATAAATAATGTAAACTAATTAATAATTAATATTTACAAAGTGCAAAATAAAGTATATTATTAGATAATAAGGTAAGAGATGGATTGCCTGAAATTATTTTATAAGAGAGGTGGTTGCAATGAAACGTAACTTATTAATTGGAGGAAGCGCTGGACAAGGAATGGATACAGTGAGTGATTTCATTGAAAAAGCTTTAAAGAAATCTGGATTTTATGTTTTTTCCAATAAAGATTATATGTCTAGAGTAAGAGGTGGGCACAATTTTACACAAATTAGATTCGGAGATGAACCAATTTACTCTCATATTGAAAAATTGGATCTAATACTTGCATTAGATAAGGATACAATAGAAATTCATAGAAATAATCTAAATAGTGATGGAATAATAATTGCTGATGAATCTATTCAAGATGAGGATAGCAGACTAAAAAACTTTTCATTACTGAAAATTGCAAAAGATATAGGCTTACCAAAGTCCTTTACATTTGTTGCAGCAGGAGCGATATTAAAATATTTTGGCATAAAAGGCCAATTTGATGAATTTATAGCAAAAAAACTTCCGGATATTATAAGAGATAAGAATATAGAGGCCTTTAAAAGAGGTAATGATTTAATTGATGAAAAGTTCACATTTATAGGAAAAGATCTCTCAAAACATCTTATTATAAACGGTAATGATGCTATAGGGCTAGGTGCTCTAGTTGGTGGGGTGTCATTTTATTCAGCTTACCCAATGACTCCAGCCACTAGTGTAATGACATATCTTTCTAAGAAATCATTGGAAGCTGGCATAATTGTAGAACAAGCAGAAGATGAAATCAGCGCTATAAACATGGCAATTGGAGCATCCTATGCTGGAGCTAGAGCTATGACTGGTTCATCCGGTGGAGGAGTTTCGTTAATGGTTGAAGCTTTTGGTTTAGCTGGAATAACAGAAACACCTTTAGTTGTTATTGATTCACAAAGACCTGGACCTGCTACCGGACTACCAACTAGGACGGAGCAAAGTGACTTAGGTTTCTTATTATCTGCCTCGCAAGGAGAGTTCCCTAGAATAGTTTTGAGTGTTAGGAATGCTGAAGATGCCTTCTATCAAGCTTTTAGGGCATTAAATTTAGCTGATAAGTATCAAACTCTAGTAATAATATTAACAGATCAATATCTTGCAGATTCTAAAATTACTGTTCCAAAATTTTCTCTTGAAGAACTTAAGATAGAAAGGCATATAAGCGACGGAAATGGAATTGATAAAGAGTATAAAAGATATAAGGTGACCGAATCCGGAATTTCACCACGATTAATTCCTGGAAAAATTGATGGACAAGTAGTTTTAATTGATAGTGATGAACATACTGAGTATGCTCATATAACAGAAGATGCTGAAATAAGAAATACTCAAATGGAAAAGAGAATGAGAAAATTAGATAAATTTATAAAAGAGGACGTGCAAGAACCAGACTACATTGGAGAAGAAGATATAGACATACTTTTAGTTGGATGGGGATCTACTTACGGAGCAATAAAAGAAGCAACTGAAACTTTAAATAGTTTAGGTTTAAAAGTAGGAGGAATTTCTTTTGGTGATATATACCCATTACCCGAAAAGCTTTTAAGAAAGTATAGTGCTATAGCAAAGAAAATAATAAATGTAGAGCAAAACTTTACAGGACAGCTAGGAAAACTTATAACTCAGGAAACAGGAATTTTAATGAATGGCAGTATTTTAAAGTACAGCGGTTCTCAGATAACTTCAAATGAGATAGTTACAAGATTATATAAGGAGGTGTAATTTATGATAGAGTTGAAATTATATGATAGTAAAGATGATAATACTTGGTGCCCAGGTTGCGGCAACTTTTCTATACTACAAGGAATAAAAGAGGCCGTAGCAGAGCTAAATATTAAACCAGAAAAGCTTATGATGGTATCTGGTATAGGTCAGGCCGCAAAGACTCCTCATTATATAAGAGCAAATGGATTTAATGGATTGCATGGAAGAGCACTTCCACCTGCTCAAGCAATAAAAATGGTAAATCCAGAGTTGAACGTAATAGTTACTTCTGGAGATGGAGATGCTTATGGTGAAGGCGGAAATCATTTTATTCATAATATAAGAAGAAATTTAGATATTGTTCAATTAGTGCACGATAATCAAATTTATGGACTTACGAAGGGTCAAGGATCACCAACAACAGCAAGAGGACAGAAAACTTCCATGCAATTCGATGGTGTGATTTCTGAACCACTAAATCCTTTAGCTTTAGCCATAACGATTGGTGCAACCTTTGTTGCTAGAAGTTTTTCTGGAGACAAGGAACATTTAAAGAGTATGATAGAAGCAGCAATTAATCATAAAGGTTATGCCTTAATTGATATAATGCAGCCTTGTGTTAGCTTTAATAAGGTTAATACATTTAAATGGTATAAAGACAGAGTTTATTATTTAGACGAAAATTATAATCCTAATGATAAAGGTGCAGCTATTATTAAAGCTATGGAGTTTGGAGATGATGGCATTCCACTAGGAATTTTATATAAAGAAGAAGGAAAACCTACATTTCATGATCTGCATCCAGTGTTAAAAAGCGGAGATGTAATAGTTGATAGAAAATGGATTCCAATTGATGGAGAAAAGTTTGTAGAGGAATTTATTTAGGATTATTATAAAGCAATGATATAATTAAAATATATAAATAATAATATATTAGGAGGAATGAAAATGAAGAGTTTAAAAGGAAGTCAAACAGCTGAAAATTTAATGAAGTCATTTGCAGGAGAATGTCAGGCAAGAACCAGATATACTTATTATTCAAGTATTGCTAAAAAAGAAGGTTTTGTTCAAATATCAAATATATTTATGGAAACTGCAGAGCAAGAAAAAGAACATGCTAAAAGATTTTATAAATTTCTAAAAAACGATTTTGTGGACGAGCCAATAGAAATACAAGCGTCTTACCCAGTTTCATTCCACGATGAAACTCATAAGAACTTGATTGCAGCAGCTGCTGGTGAAAATGAAGAATGGACAGAACTTTATCCATCTTTTGCAGAAATAGCAGAGAAGGAAGGGTATCCAGAAGTTGCAGCAGTTTATAGAAAAATACTTGAAGTAGAAGAACGTCATGAGATTAGATACAAAAAGCTCGCTAAGAATATTGAAGAAGGAAAAGTATTCAAAAAAGATGAAGTGACCCTTTGGAAATGTATTAATTGCGGATATATCTATGAAGGAACTGAAGCACCAATTTCTTGTCCTGCTTGTGCACATCCACAATCATACTTTGAAGTATTCTCTGAGAATTATTAAACTTATCTGTTTATCTAATTATTACATTAAATATTAATTAACTCGTTGTGCTAGTTCAATTTACTAGCACAACGAGTTAAATTAAATTACATTGGTTACTCTATCGAACAGTTTTTCCTCTTCTAATTTTTAATTGCATCCCTACATTGAAAATCAACGCTATTATTAATAAAGCTAATGCAATTATCATAATATTGTGTAAACCACCATACATAACTTGTCTCATAAGCGGTAATAAATTTTTAGGTAAATCGCCTACACTTTGAGAGTCACTTAATTTATTTAACATATCAATTGTAATCTTTCCTTGAGTTTCAGCAACACCTTTATTTAAAGCATTATTCAAAATTACGCCATATATTGACGACATAAATGTTTGGCTTAAAATACGTAAAAGGTACGCAAATGATGTTGCAATTGGAATATCTCGCTTCTCAGCATCTTGTTGTACACTAATTTGCAAAATATTAAAACTCAAACCTAAACCAAAACCTTCAAATGCCCCTGATACTAATAATAGCCATAATGGTATAGTTATTCCCGCTAATACCATTATACTAAATGAAATTATAAAAGCTAAAGTTCCTAAAGCAACAATACGATATTTTCCTAATCGTGATTGCATAGATGATCCAACTACTGCACCAGCAAAGTTTGTAATAGAACCTGGAATCTGAGTCGCACCTCCAATTAAAGCACTCAAGCCTATCAACCCTTGTGCCCACATTGGTATGTAAATATTAAAAGCAACAAACGCTCCCCATAAAAGAGCGAATAATATGAAATCAACTACTAATGGACCATTTTTAAACAATCTATTAGGAATTATAGGATCAGCTGCCTTTTCTTCAACTTTAAATAATACTATTAATAAAATTAAACCAACTATAAGCAATATACTAACTAAGCTTAATGAAGCTGTTTCTATAATTTGAATTCCCGTTAATAGTGTTACTAAACTGATTATCATAATACCAGCACCTAAATAATCAATTTTTTCACCTATAGAAATTCGTTTAGGCTCTTTAAAGAAAATTTGAACACTTAGTATTGAGATTAACGCAATTGGGACATTAATATAAAATACCCAATGCCAGCTAAAAGTATCAACTATCCAACCACCAATTAACGGTCCAATAATTGCTGCTGCGCTAAAGCTTGCTGTAGCATACCCAATAACCTTTGACCGCTTCCTCAAATTCGTATACAAATCTGCATAAATAATAAACGGGATAGTATTCATTCCACCTGCACCTATTCCCATAATAGTTCTTGCAATCAAGAAAAGAATAATATTACTTGATAGAGCTTGAAATATTGAACCAACCGCAAATAATAATGTGGCTATTTGATATGATCTTTTGTTTCCGATACGCTCCCCTAATTTACTCCAAAGTGGAGTTACTACTGCCATTCCCAATAAAAAAACTGCTACTATCCATCCCATATATTGAATTCCATGTAAATCACTTATAATTGCTGGCAAAGCAGTGTTAACAATTGTCCCATCTAAACCTGCCATTGCATTTGACAACAATAACGCCAGTGTTACAATTAAAATTCCTTTCTTATTCATCTTTTGAAAAATCCTCCTAACTAAACTTCAATTTGCACTATACAATCTATATGCAAACTTCATTCTTTGAATAAATATCCCACTTGCAACTGATACACCTCCTAATCATATTACAAAATGATTCCAAGCATTACATTATAAAAAAGCTCTTACTCAAAATTAACTATTCAAAAACAATATGGAGCTAATCCATATTATAAATAATGCTATTTGCTTATTATATCTATTAAAAAGCAAAAGCTGCAGCGTATAAATATTAATACACCACAGCTAAAGTTTTAAATATTATCTACCACATTACTTTCTTTTGTTTGACGAATAATTACTTAATTCCATGCTGCATTTTCAGTAAAGTCAATTTCTTGCCTAATTGTAAGCGAAACATACTATGTCTAAATTATAATAATTTTGAATATCTTTATCTTTTAATAACCTTTATTATGACATATTAATGTTTCTTTTTTCTTAAATGACATACTAATTTTACAACCTAGAGTTAACACTAAGTCAATATGTTTTTTGATTTTTGCTGCTAAAATGAAAATTATACATAATAATTTACGATTTCTAACTATACCAATTTCTTATAACTGCTGTACTTTCTTAACTTGGATAATAATGCTTATCACTGCTCTGTTCGCCTATTGCAAATATAGAAAATCCTAAAAACCAATGTATGTTTTATTTCATAAATAAAAAAAGAATGGTCTACTAGGGTTTATAGACCATTCTGAATACTGATTAATATTTATTTAATAGGAGAATAAATAATGTTTAACTACTTTATATTTATATAATACTTGAGATTTGTGACAATAATATGGCAAAACTAAATTTATGTTATCTGCTGCTTTTATCAGAATTATTCATAAAGGCATCACAAATTAATAAAATTACTTTAGGCACATGAAAATAAATAACAAGTCCAAAGTTGCCATGGATATTTTTCATCAGGCAAGGAGAAAAATTGACCTCATAGCGGGCTTATTAGGTCAATTTGCCGTCGCAGCATGGTGGAAAATAGGCTGGCAAATGGACTCGTTATTTTTTGATTGTGTGCCTTACACATTTTTCAAAATCATTTTAATGGCAAAACATATTAAGAGAAATCCTATAATTATATTTAGTATTTGTATTCCATTAGTTGATAAGAATATTTTAGTGAAACTTCCTATTAAATTAATTAGTGATAGAAAAAATATTGTAGATAAGAATGCTCCAAAGCCAAAAGAATAAATATCCTGCTTTTTTATATTTTCTTCTGTAACTTTTGTTGAAAATATACCCGCCCAGAAAATTATTGTTAACGGATTCGATGAAGTAATTACAATTGCACTAGTAAATGCGTCAGTAGAAATCAAAATATCATGTATATTTAAGCTTGGTATAAATTCAATATTAAATTGATTTAATATAGTATTAAGACCAAAAATAAGCAAAATTATTGAACCAAACATTTTTAAACCTATCTTTACGTTCTTTCTATCAATTATTGAAGCTATACCAAGGACAGCAACAATAATAAAAAAGCCATCAACTAAAGCAACACCTAATACACCTATTTCCCCAATATAAAAGCCATTTAATGATGCCATTTGAAATATAAATAAGCAAACAGGTCCAATTGCAAATTGTAATAACATGCCAAATTTAAAACCTTTCAAAATCACTTTACTACCTCTCAAACATTAATCTCTTCTTTTAATGATGAAAGAGTTATTATTGTATTTGATTTGATTACACCTCTTATATTTTTTAACGTATTTGATATAAAATACTCAAGCGACTTGGTATCTTCTACAAGGACTTTTAATAAATAATCATACTCACCAGCAACATGATGACACTCTAATACAGAATTGTATTTAACAATGTCTTTTCTAAATCCATCTATATTTTCTGTCTTATCAATGTTAACAAAGACAAAAGCTAAAAGCTTAAAATTAATTTTATCTCTATTAACTTTTATAGTATATTTTTCAATTATATCTGCTTCCTCCATCTTTCTTATTCTTTCCGCTACAGCAGGAATAGATAGATTTACTTTTTTACTTATTTCTGAAGCAGATGCTCTACCATTTTCTTTTAATACATCAATAATTTTTAAATCAATTGTATCCATAACATTAAGCCACCTTTAAATTTATTTAATTAATGTTATTGTACAAATAAATTTAATTTAGATAAACAATTTCTAAAATTACGATAAAATATTAGGTATTTATAGTTTTAACTTATAATATTTAAAGTTTATAATCTTAATTCCAGTATTAAACTTAAATATCTGTAAGTGGTTAATATTTACTTTCTCTAATACATCAAATTTATAGACTATGCATTACTAAATTAAATAAGGTTTAATTTACATAAATTCCAATTCACTAAACGCTTTTATAAATTCTTTCACTCCATAATTCTCAAATTCTACTTCAATCATCATATCATTTTCTTTTAAAATTTTTCCTGTTCCATATTTCTTATGACTCACCTTTTTAATTGATATATCATTTACCTTTTCCACAACCTCTGGCTCATCTTTATTACTTGAAGCAGATAATAATTCCTCTTTCTTTACTTCATTTTTTGCCTCTTGAATCTGTTTCTTAAGTTCCTGTAAATTTACACTTTCGTTTTTAACTTCATCATTTTCTATAAGCTTTTCTGGAATCATACGAATATATCTGCTTTCTCCAGGTGCTACTTTTTTGTAATCTGGATTTGTATAATAAGAAAGTTCTAGATAATCTTTTGCTCTAGTGATTCCAACAAAAAATAATCTCATTTCCTCTTCTTCCTCAAAATCTCTTGTCTGCAATGGAATTAATCCATAATTTACGCCTGTAATAAACACGTAGGAAAATTCTAATCCCTTTGAAGCATGTAAAGTCATAAGCTTGACTGAATCTGTTTTACTGCTTATATCCTTTTGTAAGATATTTACTCCGTATAACGCAGAAGAGTTTATAAAATCTTTCAGTCCACTTATAAATGGCATTTGCTTTTCCTTAACATACTTCATAATTATATCTAATAATGCATGAATGTATTCCTTATCTTCTGTATAAGTAGATGCCTTCGGCCTTATATATTTATCAAATTCAAAGTAATTATAAAGCTCCTCAGTAGTTGTAGCTTCAGAACAGGTATTAATGAATTCATGCATTTTTGAAAGTAACTCTGACTCTATTATATTATGCTCTTTAACTATTGCCTTCGCAGTTTTTTCTGTCATCCTTTCACCATAGTCCTTATTACTAAGGACATAAACACCTGAGGTAAAATCATTAACATTTACGCAAAATCTAAACAGCTTAATTGCCCAGTTTAGCACTGGAATATCACGTATCGTTTTCTTTAGGGATACTTCATATGGAATATCATTTTTTAAAAATACATCCTCAAAAACTTTGGATTGTTCCTGAAGTCTATAAAAAACTGCAATTTCTTTATATGGAACACCTGATTTTTGTATTTCCTTAATCTTATCTGCAAGATAACATGCTTCATTAAAAGAATTATACTGCTTTTTCACTTTAATTTTATTTCCGGCTTCCCTTTCTCCTATTAAATCGCTTCCATTTTGTTGAAAGCATCTTGCTGCACTTAAAATAGCACTGCTGGAACGATAATTTATTGGAAGGGATAATTCTTTTGCATTATATTTATGCTTTAATGTATAAACCACATTTAATGAACTTCCACGCCAAGTATAAATAACCTGATTAGGATCCCCTACTGCAAATAACCTCGTATTTACACTTTTTAGTTTATCTATAAAATCAAGCTGAATTTTGTCACTGTCCTGAACTTCATCTATAATAATCCACTTTGGATCTAGCTTATTATTCTCTAATAAAATATTTGCATTTTGCAATATATCTAAAAAGGACATCTTGTTCTGTTTTATTTTTTCTTCCTTTAATAATTCAACCAACTTAAATATATCATCATCATAACGAGAAATTCTTTCTTCTTCTTTTTCAATAGACAAAGCCTTATCTAATCTCTTTTTTAACCTATTCTTATATTTAATTTTGAGTTTTTCTTCCTGTATGATCTGCTGAGCGATATCCAATTCTTCTTCAGGCTCTATAACTAAAAAATCCTTTGTATATCCCATCTCTTCAATTAAAAATTTATTCTTGAGCAAATGAAGTGCCACACTATGAAATGTTCCAACTCCCTCTAACTCCTCAGGTCTTATAGTATTATCAGAAGACATTAGCCTTTCTTTTATTTCATTTGCTGCTTTATTAGTAAAAGTCAATACAATAATATCTTTGTAACTTATACTTCTTACATAATGAAGGTATATAATCTTTGAAATTAAGACGGTTGTTTTTCCACTTCCAACATTAGCATTTACAACACATGCATCACTTTCATCAAGGACTGCTTCCCTTTGGTACTCATTTAATCTTTCTAATTCTTTTTCATACTCCATGGAAACCTCCTATTCCACAAGATCTTTATATCTCTTTTGTAATTTATTTTTCACATTATTTCTGTCTTCATCTGCTTTTTCAAGTCTAACTTTTAACTCAATTTCTACTGGCGCATCTGTATTAAAGGAAATAATATTAATTATGCTCCTTTTATTACTTTCTTCCAATACCCAATCCTTATAAAAAGCATTGTTCAAAACCAATATTAAAGTACGATTTTCTATTTCAACTTTTTCAATTGTATTCAAGAAGTTTCCAATGCTATCTCCATTTCCTATAATATACTCACAGAATTCTTTCCACTTATGTTCTAATTCTTCAAATTTAAATGGTTTTTTAATAAAAGTTGATGGTGCATATTCTATTAATTTAACATCTTTAGGAGTTTCTATTTCTTCTAATAAATTCTTTAACCCCCATAAAACCATAGCTTTGTTTAACTGATAATCTCCAATGCAGGCAGCGCAGCCATTATCACACTTACATCCAGCAACCATCTTGATTGCATCTTCAATAATCTTTTCAGTTAAGTCGAAGACTTTTTCTGAGTAACCGAGACCACCTACAAATTTATCATAAATAAACATATATACTTCACCATTATAGTTCTCACTTATCTGTATTGCATTGTTAGACATTGCAACACCGATATCTTCTCTTTCTGTCATTGTGGCCATCATTGCTGCATTTTTTATAGCATAACTTATACCTTCGAAATGATTATTTCTTATAAATTTGCCGTTTTCACTTTCTTGAAGCAGTCTTCTGTATACTTTAACAACATTGTCAGGAATTCTTATCCAAGTGCTTTCAGTATCATAATCCTTAGATAATGGTTTTTCTAACTGTTCAAAACCCAGATTTTGATGATTATGAAATTGAAGTTTTTTATACATATAAACTATATCATCAACATTTATATCACCAAAGGTAACTTTAGTCCGCTTATAGTCCATATCTTTACTGCCTTGAATTATTCTGATATTTGTAATACCTCCAGGCATAGTATAATAATTTCCGTTAAAAGGAATTGCAAAAGCAGTTCTACTTTCTAAATCAAGTTTTACCACCTGATACTGAACACCATCATGCATGTAAATTGCACCATCATGAAGTTCACGAAAAGCCTGCATCTCATCCATTTCTGTAATTTCTTTATTATTTTCTTTATTAATCAGCTTATATCTTAATTTATCAATATTTCTTAGGCTGAAATCCCCTGCTGGAAA
>JAEZKY010000076.1 GCA_023435985.1 Bacillota bacterium
CAGCTTCCTGAAACTTTTTAATAGATTCTTCATAGTGCTCACGGGCATCTTCATATTTTTCATATCTTTCAAAAGCAATACCTATCCCTGTAAGTGCGTAGCCTTCCCCTGTTAAATCTTCAGCAGCATTATAAAGATCTAATGATTTTTTATAGTATTTTTGGGCTTCTTCCGCTTTATTTAATGAAATATAACTATCACCTATCCCAAGAAGGGCATCAGCTTCCCTTTGAGGATTATTAACATTTTTAAATAAACTTACTGCTTTTTGGTAATAGGAAATTGCCTCTTCAAGTTTTCCCTGACCATAAAAAGTATTTCCTAAATCAAATGCCATCTTAGCATCCATTTTATCCATCGATTCACCCGTATCATTTCAGAAATTTATCTATTTTCTTTTATTTTTAATTACCTGCCATATAAAATTACTTGTTAAAATGAGTAACATTAGACGTTACTCCATTAGAAGGAGATATATCATTTATATAAATAATATGTACTAAATAAACTTTATTATGTAATATAAAAAATTCTAAATATGTATTACTTAATCTAACTGATAAAAACATTGTTATTATATATAAAACTGTTACATTAATGGTGAAATATATCACCCAAATTTGAAACAATAAATCGTTTTTGTGAGTTTTATAACATGATTATCCTAATATAAAATAAAACATGTGAATTTATATATAATAACAAACCATAATATGGTATATAATATTCAAATTACTACAATTATTACATATAATCAAAATATAAAAAAAAATAATACACTGAGGATAGTTTCAGTAGGCTAAAACATTTCATATACCATTATAAATTACATTACAATACATCTTGTAATATTATAAATTTAAAAGGTAATAAAATGTATAAAACAGTTGGAAATAAGTTATTACCCCACATAACAAGTAAGAAAAGCAGTATATCCAATAATAACAAATTATTTATAGATAAACTAAAAAATAGTTACATACACTAATTTTAATAATAATCAATCATATTCAAGTATAGAAAAGGGGATAAAGGGGAAAAATGACTAAAATAACAGCCATACTACCTGCTTACAATGAGGAAGTATCCATTGGGAGTGTTGTACTTAATACCAAAAAATATGTAGGCAATATAATTGTAATTGATGACGGCAGTACAGACAATACATTAGAAATTGCTGAACTCGCAGGGGCGCAAGTAATACGCCATTCTTCCAATAAAGGGAAAGGTGCGGCATTAAAAACTGGTTTTGAAGCTGTTAAATCGTCTGAAATCATAATTACCATGGATTCTGACGCTCAACATGACCCTCGAGAAATACCGAAACTTATAGCTCCCATAATAAACGGCGAAGCCGATATTGTAAACGGCAGCAGATATATTAACGGAAATAAAAAAGATACACCATCTTACAGGCGTGTTGGTCAAACAGTGCTTGATAGAGCCACTAATTTGGGCAGTGGGCTTGATATTACTGACAGTCAGAGTGGATTTAGGGCCTTTGCAAGACATGCAATACCTGCTTTCAGATTCAACAGCACGGATTTTGGTATTGAAAGTGAAATGTTGACGGACGCCGCAAATGCAGGGCTTCGAATCAAAGAAGTAGAAATTAACGTTAGATATGATGTGGATGGTTCAACGAAAAATCCATTAAGCCACGGTATAGGCGTGCTGATGAGGGTAATAAACGATCTTGAATTTCAAAAACCGTTATACTACTTTACACTGCCTGGATCTATAATAATTATAGTAGGGGTAGTATTAGGCCTTGTATTCTTTGGGGATTATTTAGGAGGGACAACAAAGAGTCTGGCCCCTACAGTTATTGCTATAATGATGACGCTGGTAGGAGGATTTTTAGCATTTACAGGAATAATTTTAGATTCCATGAGCCGGATGATAAATAGAGTCGTAAATAATCCTAATTATGATGTCAATAGTAATAAAGTTTCCAGTCCAGACCATAAATTTAAACAACAAGGTAAATAACTGAGATATACAAAATTTAATTTTAGCAAAATATACAATTGTTAAAAATACTGAATTTTTTTAATAGATTCAAGATTATAATATAGGTATGCTTTTTATAGGAAAAATACCATACTTACTATGATGTTTAATTATAAAAATATTGATAAAAATCTTTTAATTATTATTCCATCGATCATAACCTTGTTCATAGGATTGATTCCAACATTACAATACGGATGGCCTTTAAGCTGGGATATAATCCACCATATACATATTGCAGAAGTGTACGCCCAGTACGGATTTACACTTACAGATCCACTGATAAGTCTGCAAAATGGACCTCAAAAAATAGGTTACGTCCCGCTGTTCCATTTATTAATTGTAGCTGTTGGATACATTACAAAAATGAATTATTTCTTAATAGCACGGTGTTTACAGCCTTTAATAGCAGCAGGAATTGTATTATCAGTTTCATATGTAGGGTACAAATTTTATGGGCTAACTGCGGGAGTTTCTGCAGGTTTCTTAATATTAACAAGTAATCTAGTTAACAGGATAATTTTACCTATTCCTGAAAATATAGCACTAATTATATTCCCTATTGCAGTATACCTGTTTTATATATCCCTGAAAAAAGATACATATAAATACGCACTAATATCTGGAATACTATCCATTTTCATGGTATTAATCCATCAATCAGCTGCATTTTTATTATTTTTAACAATAACATCATTTATTATCGTTAGATTTATTCTAAATAGAAATATATCTGCTTTTAAAAAATATATTGCATGGATACTACCCCCCGTCTGCGCAGCAGTTGCAGCATTAATATTTGTCTTGGTTTTAGATCCCCATATTATCCACAGCATGCTACAAAATGGAATAGGTTCTGTAACCGGCTATAAAGACTCAATTTCATACAGCTACAACCAGCCGTTAGATCTAATTCATTACATGTGGCAGTTAGGTATTATAGCCCTGATCTTTGCATTTATAGGTGCAGTAGCCTCATATAAATTAGATTTACCGCAAATTAAAGATAAAGCTGTTCTCCTGATAGTATGGATAGCTGCCATGTTTATAATCAGCAAAATAAACTGGTTTGGAATTAATATGGTATCTTACAGAGTTCTTATTTATATACTACTGCCTCTCTCAATATTAGGTGGTTTTGGCCTGTATCAAACCTACGAATGGATAAAGCAAAAGAAAATATCAAAATTACCTATAGGCCATTTGTTATTAGGGGCAATATTCTTAGTTGCAGTGATAAACGGAGTATTAATAACAAGTAACCCTAAAATAGCTACTTTTGGGGCTCAAACAGAGTTTGGAATCGTAAGCACAGCACCACCATCTGCTTCTGAAATAGATTTAGCCAACTGGTTCAATCAAAATGGAGATAAAAACAAAAGAGCAGTTATATCCAACTATTATTCAGGAATGTTTTTAGTTGCAGATACAATGCAGCCTCTCTCTCGGGACACCCATGCGCTGAGCGGTAAAATCAAGCCATCATCGCTGATTAAAGAAAATATAGGTTACCTTGTATATGATAAAAGATTGAAATTCTCTTCCAGCAACAAGACATATCAAGCAGAGCCTGGAGGACTACTGTACTTTAGTAAGGACATTCACCAGATTATACCAAAGTACGCAAAAATAGTATACGAAAACCGTGATTTTATAGTATGTAAGGTCCAAACGTGAATTTAAAAACAGGAGATGTAAAGTGAAGAGTTTAATGGCTGAAACTCAACTATATTTATATGGGGAATCATATAATTAACAATTCTCTTTTAATTATTTATAAAAAAGGAACTAACTAAAAGGGATACACCAATTTTTAAATTTCAGAGGTTTAAAATGAATATATTTATAATAACATCTGGAAAGTATGGTTCACGTATTATAAACCATATCTCTAAAATGGGACTTGCGTCTTCCATAGTAGGAATACATGAAATTCCCAGAGATTTACCAGAATTTATAGATGATATCACCAAGTATATTCCAGATAATCTGCCTGAAGCAGATTTGATCATTTCTATTGGATTATATGGAGATATAAATATGATTATACCTTCTGTTGCATCTAAAACTGGTG
>JAEZKY010000083.1 GCA_023435985.1 Bacillota bacterium
ACGTGCCCTTAGAGGGCATAATAAAAGCCACCCTCTGAGCAGGTGGTTACTTACTTTTAAAAATGTGTTTATATAGAAGCGCGATTAAAAAAGAAAATTGTGGTGAGAGAAATAAATAATTATTTTAATCACAATTCAATAATGCTATAATAAACCTACATTCCGTAAAGATGGGTGCGGTGGTTGTATGTTTTTCGCCTTGGGCTGTTAGAAATAATAGTCTAAGGGGGGGTATTAGATTGTGATAATTGGAGTGTTAATAATATCAATAGTACTATTATTGGTGATATTGTTTAATAGAGCTTTAAGAAGCAGTTCGAAGAACTGTGATTTTAGCCTTGAAGTTAGCTTAAAAGGTTTTAAAATAAATTTTAAGACAACGGAAAAGAACGCCCCATCAGACCAAGATTAAGCGTTCTCTTCTAATAATTATTTAATTAATCTAATAGCCCTAAAATTAAAAAACGTTCATATGGAAAGTTAGTGTTAGCGCACTAGTTTTTCTTATTTATATTATATCAAATATTTAAATAAAATAAACATTAAATTTTCATATAATTAATTAATGAAAAAGTGAGTGGAGGGTATATATAAAACATTAAAAGTCTGAATTATGCCTCAAGTCAAAAGCTGCTCAAATTTTCAAGCAATCTATATGACTAAATGAAAAATTAATCACAGTTTATTGTACTGTTAACTTAATAGGTAAACGGTGAATTTTAATGTATTATTTTTAAATTTCTTCATGCTTTACATAATCATCCCACCAAATAGTTAATTCATAAAGTAATGGCAACAGACCTCTTCCTCTGTCAGTTAAAGTATATTCTACTCTTACAGGCATTTCATTATATTGATTTCTAGTAATTAATTTATCATTCTCAAGTTCGCGTAATGAATTTGCTAGCATTGTATTTGTTATTCCTGATACATCTCTTTTTAATTGATTGAACCGACACACTTCCTTTCTTAGTAACTGCCCTAATATATTCAGTTTCCATTTGCCTCCGATTACTTCCAATGCATCTTTTATAGGGCATTTTTCATCAAAATTTGATTCCCTTACTATATTTAAATATTTCTCTAATTCTTGTTTGCTCGCCATATCTAATCCTCCTAGATAAGAAAAATAATACCTAATCACAAAATTTTGCGTTCTTGTTAGTATAAAATTATTTAGATATAATAATTATATCAAGTACTTTTATTGGAGTAAATATTAAAAAAGGAGAACAAATATAAATAAATATATAAACAATCTAATTAAAAAAATATTTGTATTTAAAAGGAGAGATATTAAATGTCAAAAGTAGTTATTTTTAATGCTAGTCCAAGAAAGAATGGATATAATTCAAAATTATTAGAACAAGTGGCAAAAGGTGCTGAGTCTAAGGGTGCTGAGATCATTGAATTTAATTTAAACGATCCTGGAATTCGTGGATGTCAAAGCTGTTTCTATTGCCGTACCCATGATGGTTGTGCTATTAATGATTATCTTAAACCAATGTATAAGGCTATTAATGAAGCAGATGCTATTGTATTTGGTTCTCCAATATATATGTACCAAATTACAGCTCAAGCAAAACTTTGGGTAGACCGTACATTTCCATTGATTGAACATGATGGAAGCTCCATTATTACACCTAGACATCCAGGTAAAAAAGTAGTAACAATATTTACTCAAGCTAATTTAAATCCTGAAGTAGGTGCAGAAAGTATTAAATATATTAATACTATGTTCAATTTATATGGTTGGAAATTAGAGGATAATATTCACGTTTGTGGAGCTGAGCTTGTTCCAGATTCAAAAGCGTTAGAGGAATTCTCTTTAAGAGCATTTAAGGCTGGGGAAAATCTAATTGGATAAAATCCTAAAAAAATATTAAATTTGCAAGAAAGTTTGTGAACATATATATAAGATTTCTCTCGCTGAGAGGACTATATTGCATTAAGAAATGGCTTAGCTATAAGGTTAAGCCATTTTTATTTTATGCTTTAGCGTTCAGAAAACCACCTGCTAAGCGGGTGATCCTGACTTTCGGAAAAAGGAGCCAAAAGAGGACAGTTTGACGATCGAGAATCTGAATTATTATAAGGTGGAGACTTATGAGTGTATATATGGAGGTAAATGTCATTATTATAAGGGATGCGAGTATCGTAAGACTAAATAATAAAAAAAGAAATTTAAATAGTGTAGAAAATATATAAATTTATGTTATATAATGTAATATATGTAAAAGGAGGGATCGCATTGACCTATAATGAGGAGCTAGCGTTGAAACTATACAAAGGATACATTGATTGGATCAATGAGATGAACCTTGAGGATAACCTGGATAACTACACATATTATATTGAAAATATTCAGACACTGGAAGTATTTGAAAAAATAAAATAGTTCCCCATCCCCTATTTTATAGAGTCTTTTCAATAAATAAAGAGTAACACATCAAAAGGGGAAATGAGTGTTACTCCTTATTAAAATATTTATTTAATGGGGTAAATATTTATGAAAAAATTATTATTAACTTTATGATTTTATTATAATCAGTTAATGTGTCAAGATGGTGGCAAATTTAAATTAGATAAGTAAAAAATCTTATGCGGATTTATAGTTAATTATTTATTAAGTCCTTCTTCTAGATATTCAGCTCCAAAGGTATGCATCATTTCTAAAATAGGGATTAACTTTTTACCAACCTCTGTTAAGCTATATTCAACTTTAGGCGGAACAACAGCATATACCTCTCTGTGTATAATATTATCCTCTTCCATACTTCGTAACTGTCTTGATAACACTTTTTGAGAAACATTAGGTAATTTTCTCTGAAGGTCACTGAATCTAAGCGTACTATAACTTAAGTACCATAAAATCAATATTTTCCACTTTCCAGAGACTATATTTTGAACCAAAACCATTGGGCATTTTTCGTATTTAGCACATTTTTCTTTCATATAGCATTCTTCATGATTATTTGATATTTGAATCATTTTAACTACCTCACACTTGTATTAGTGACTTTTTTGTCACTGTATGACAAAAAAGTGCGTTCTTGATAAAGAAGAATTTTATTAATATCATAGTATCATAGAAAATTGATTTTAGGTAGCTTGAAGAACTATAAGGAAAGTTTTGCAATGATTTCATAAGTCATTGTAAGTTGGAATATATATAGTGTTTATAACAAATTAATAATGAGAATGTATATTAATAGTAAGATTTTAGCATTAGGAGGTGTAAATTATGGAGAATAAGAATACAAAAATTGTTGTGTCAGGTGATATTAGTGTAGATTTATTGCAATGGATAACCCATCCGGAAAATAACGCAGGACTAAATTGGCAAGGCTATCCCAATATGCATAGTACATTAAAAAATGGAGAGGGGCTGCTCTTAGCGAAGTTTATATCTTTAGCAACGGAAGCTACTATACTTTCACCGAAGTTGCATGATATAGAATTAATTTTGCCAGGAGAATTTCTTAATTCTACTTTAGAACTAGAGCTTTTTCCGATGTTTAATAAAAGTGATAAGAAGAAGGTTTATAGAGTTAGTCGTTTTATGGGTTTCACAGGACCTATATCAGGAATGCCTAAATCACTCCCAATTATAGATGATGATCCAGATGTTGATATGATTGTATTAGATGATGAAAATAATGGATTTAATTCTAATAAGGAGTTTTGGCCTTTAGCTCTAAAAGAAAATAATACAGTGCCAATAATATTGTATAAGACTAATAATCCAATATACTCAAATGAGCTTTGGCAACACTTACAAAAACATCATAATGAAAATACAATAGTTATTATAAATAGTGATGACCTGCGTTCAAAGGGAGTGAATATAAGTAAGAGTCTTTCCTGGGAAAAGACAGCTCAGGATTTCATCTGGCAGATTAATAATAATCCTAATCTTACATTTTTAGCAAACTGCCGTCATCTTATAATTCCCTTTGGACTTGAAGGGACTATATATTATAGAAATGAAGGTGTAGCTGAAACTAAATTATACTTTTTGCCTTATGAATTTGAAGGCGGATTTATTAAAGATTATCAAGGTAAAATGTATGGGCTTACTTCATGCTTTGTTTCTGGGCTTGCAAGTGCAATTGTTTCAGGAAAGGAAGAGGATGAGGAATTAAAAGAATCAATAAGCAGAGGTATAAGCAAAGGAATTGTTTTAGCTCAAAAGTATTTTATTTATGGATTTGGTGAAGATCCTCAAAGATCAAGCTTTCCTAATCCTTTGATATTTACTGAAGATGAGAAGGATTTTGTAAGAGAAGATTACGTGCAGGATGTAAAAGTTCCTAATAGAAATAATGCTGATTGCCGTGCTTGTTGGTATATATTAAAGGACAAGAGTTCCACAAACCTAGCAGAGATAGCTTATGATATAGTGAAAAATGGTGTAAAGAATGCACTTAACACTATACCTATAGCGCGATTTGGAAATTTAGCTACAGTTGATAAAGCTGAAATAGAAAGTTATAGAAGTATTAAAAATCTCATGCTGGAATATATATCTACAAAAAATACAGTTCGTCCTCTTTCTATAGCTGTATTTGGTACACCGGGTTCTGGAAAATCATTTGGTATAGTAGAAATTGCTAATAGCATTGCGTCAAATCTAATTAAAAAATTAGATTTTAATCTGTCTCAGTTCAGTTCATCACTAGATCTAGCTAATGCCTTTCATAAGGTGAGAGATGTTGTATTAGAAGGTAAAATACCATTGGTGTTTTTTGATGAGTTTGATTCTGCACTTGGTGAGAAATTAGGATGGTTAAAGTATTTCTTAGCTCCAATGCAGGATGGTGTATTTAGAGTGGGAGATTCTGTTCATCCAATAGGAAAAGCTATTTTTGTATTTGCTGGAGGAACAAGCAGCACCTTTAAGGATTTCAGTGGAGAAGATATCAAAGATGAAGAAGAACAAAAGAAATTTTTGATTGAATTTAAAGGAGCTAAAGGACCAGATTTTATAAGCCGCTTGAGAGGATATGTAAATATCTTAGGACCTAATCAAACTGATGATAAATGGGATCATTTATTTATGATAAGAAGGGCAATGCTGCTTAGATCTTTATTAGAGAGAAAAGTACCTCATCTTATAAATGAAAATGGAGAAGCACAAATTGATAACGGAGTACTGAGAGCCTTGCTTAAAATTAAAAGATATAAACATGAATCGAGGTCTATGGAAGCTATACTCGAAATGAGCATGTTAACCAATGCAAAAAAGTGGGAGCAGTCAGATTTACCTTCAAAAGAACAATTAAAACTGCATGTTGATGAAGAGCAGTTTTTACGTCATTTAATGCATGATGCATTTTATAGTGAGAAAATTGAAGAGCTTGCAGCAGCTATTCATCAAAAAGATGTATTCTTAAATGAAGAAAACAAGCATGCTGATGAGAAGTTTATGAGTACATGGAGTAAATTAAGTGAAGAAGTTAAGAACTATTATAGAGATCAGGCTAAACATATACCTAATTCTTTGCTAAAAATAAATTATGATGTTGTTTCTGTAAATGGAGAATTAGAAGTTTTAGAATTTACTCAAAAAGAAATAGAGATATTAGCAGAAAATGAGCATAATTATTGGTATGAGTATAGAAAGAAAATAGGCTGGAAATGCGGTAGTGCTAAAGACAATGAAAATAAAGAGATTCCTGATTTAGTTAACTGGAGCAGCCTGCCACAGGAAAAGAAGAATAAAGCCTATGAAATGGTTAAGTGCTGGCCGGAAATTCTAGCTAAATCAAACTTTAAGATAGAGAGACTTAAATATTTATGTTACTGTGAAACTAAGCTATAGCTAAGTTAAAAATATTTTAGGACAATAGAAAAGAACGCCTAATCACACCAATTAAGCGTTCCTTTTCTAAGTAATAAAAATCTAATAACTATAAACTTAAAAACGTTCTAGGATTAGCTTAATGCTTATGCATTAAGCCTTTCTTTTAATTGTCAATTCCTACAGTTGAAAATGCACTATCTATTGCATTAACTTCATTGCTATTTGAACCATACAAATCAGTAGAGGCTTGCAATAAGGCATTTCTAGCTCCAGAAAAATCAGTAGTTGAATACATATACTCGGTTAACGCTCTATAATATATTTTGGCAGTCTTCTCATTTCCTATGGATTTAGCTACTAAATAAGCAGCCTTGTTAGGAATACCTGAATTAGTGTGAACTCCGCCATAATCTGATGAAGTATTTACATAGTCGCTCATATTATCTGGTTGATCATATAGTGTTGGATTGGCTAAACTTCTAAGAGCATCTCCTGATATTTTTGGTGTATATATCTTATCTCCAACAACCCAGTCAGCAGGATCAAATTTCCATGTGCCACCATTTTTAACATTATATTTATCATAAGTTTCTATAAGAACTCCAAACACATCTGAGATAGATTCATTAAGTGCACCTGGTTGATCTTCATAATCTAAGTCAGCAGTTCGTTCTGTAACTCCATGAGTCATTTCATGTCCAACAACATCTAGATCTCCACTAAAATAAGTAAAGGTAGTTCCATCACCATCACCATAGACCATTTGAGAGCCATCCCAAAATGCATTGTTATACTTATTAGCATAATGAACTGTGGATGTTAAATTCATGCCTTTGTTATCAAGACTAGTTCTTCCAAATAAATTCTTGTAAAAATCATATACAACTCCACCGTAGTAATGAGCACTAACAGCAGCTTTTAAAGTTTCAGTATTAAAAGTATTAGTAGTGTTAGTGATTAAGGTTCCAGGCTCTGTTTGCTTATTATTTGCAGTATAAGTTAATATTTGACTTTTAGAAGAAGCTTTTGAAGTATCTTTCAATTGATATTTGCCTGAAGATAAGTAAATGTTAATATTTTTAGTTGTTCCGTCAACAGCAGTGCCTGTACCTGTTGTAGCACCATCGTATCTAATTCTATCTTCTTTCTTTAAGATTGTTCCTGAAGAAGCCTCAACATATACGTCATAGTTTGTTATAGAAGGTTCGTAAAATTTAATATTAACCTTATAGGTTTTGTAAGCTTGTCCATCTTTAATGTAAGCTATGGTTTCAACTGTAGGTTCATAAGCTAATTCTTTATATGAAAATTCTTTTTTAGCTATTTCTACAGCGTCTGCTGCACTAAGAGATTTAGTTCCTAACTGTGAAATATTCTCGATTTTACTTTCTACTTCTCCAGTAATGTTAGTTACTTGTCCAGCTTTATTGTAATGAATAGTAAGGAACTTGTCCTTTATAGGTATACCAGCAATATACTGCCCAAGCTTAACATGTGTAAATCCTAATGAATCCTTTTCTGATTTTTCAACTTTTAGTTTATCTTTTACATTATCTAATTTAAAGAGTGCTTTGTTCTCATCAATAAAATTGAGTGCAGCTTCATCACTTGTAATTTTCTCTGAAGATAAAGTTCCCGAAACAAAAAATTTACCTTCAGATGAATCGATATTGTATTTTAGATCATTTCCAGTTGAGTCTTTGAATTTTTGTAAGATTTGAGCTTCGGAATTTTGCGTGGTATTTGCATCATCAGCTGCCGAAGCTGAAACGGATGGAAGTGTTAAGATTAAACCAAAGCTTAGTAATAGAGAAATAATTTTTTTACTCATAAGAAACCCTCCTAATAAAATATTTTTTATATAATAATTACAGAATATAATTATTAGCGTAAGTTTTGAGGTGAATAATGTATTTTCTATGTGCTGAGTTAAGAACTTATATATTAAAAAAGACATGCAGATAATAATATGCATGTCCTCTGGTTTTCCAGTCAGATTTATTCAATTAATAAGTAACATATTTCAAACATATTTGCTAAAATATGTTAAGTAGATCGTTTTATATAATATAACATTGCCAATATAAATTGTAAATGAGCGTTTAGGACAATATAATATAACTTCAAACAATGATTTTGCTGGAAAGTTTTTGTTTTTAGGAAATATGTTGCTTTTATGATGTATTTATATACATTTAGGCTAAAATTAAGAGATTATTTATCAAGTCTTTTTTTAAAATATTCAGATTCAAATGTATATATCATTTCTAAAATAGGAATTAAATTTTTGCCAATTGCTGTTAAGCTATATTCAGTTTTAGGAGGAACAACAGCATATACCTAATTCTTTGCTAAAAATAAATTATGATGTTGTTTCTGTAAATGAAGAATTAGAAGTTTTAGAATTTACGCAAAAATGGAGTTTTAAATATTCATATTATTATAAGAATAATTTTATTTTTAAAACACAATCCTATAATTATAGAGTACTACAGGAGGTTTAATGATGAAATTATTAAGAAAAGTGACAATAAATATTGTAGTTATAATTATGGCAAGTGTAACATTAGTAGAGGCTGTTCCTAGTAATAGGGCATCTAATTCAACAGGCTTAATCAATGTAGGAGTAGTTTTCTATCGATTTGATGATCCTTATGTTGTTCAATTAAAAGAAAGACTAGAAAATCTGGAGAATAAAAATAAAGAAAAGATTAAATTTAGTTTTTATGATAGCAAAAATAGTAAAGATATACAAAGTCAAAATCTTAATTCACTATTAGAAAGTGGAGAGGTTGATGTTCTTATATTAAGTTTAGTGGATTTAGTGAATGATCCAAAGGAAGTTATTGATCGAATTAAAAATAAAAATATTCCAGTAATCTTTGCTAGTAAGCGAATACTTAAAGTAGATGAAAATATTGTTAAATCCTATGACAAGGCATATTATGTGTTACCTGATTCAGAACAGGCCGGAAGGCTTCAAGGACAAATGCTGGCTAATATATGGAATAAAAATAAAAATGCTATAGACATAAATAAAGATGAGGTAATACAATATGTGATCTTGCAAGGCGGGATAAATAATGCAGGAACAAATGATAGAACTAAATACTCTATTATGACAATTAAAGATGAGGGAATAAAGGTTGAGCAGCTTGCATCAGTATTTTGTAATTGGGAGGAAAGCTTAGCAAGAGAAGCAATGGAAGGTTTGTTAGTGCAGTATGGCAATAAAATTGAAGTTGTAATTGCTAATAATGATACTATGGCTGTAGGTTCAGTAAAAGCATTACAAAAGTTTGGATATAATAAAGATGATAATACAAGAACTATACCAGTTGTTGGAATTGATGCAATACCGGACTCATTAGATTTTATAAGAAAGGGATATATGTCAGGTACTGTTTTACAAGATCCTGATGTTATGGCAGAAGCATTTTATAAAGTTATAATGCACTTGGTTGGCGGAGTACGTTTTGACTGTGCACAAGAATATAAATGTGATGAGAGTGGAAGAATCATTCGATTACCTTTTAAAGAGTATATGAACCAAGATTAAATGTTGAAGCAGCTACTATTTTTTATAATTAATACATCACATTCGTAAAGGCTAAAACATACTATAGTCTTGAAGTAATATAAAGGATAAAACAATATGTACAATAATAGATTACATCCAGAGGATCATTTCCCTGAAACATTAAGTTGTAACTCAGACGACATATATAATAATGATAATGGGGCAGATCTAAGTTCTTATTTTCGATATGTTCCATATAATACACTTTTTGATGAAATTGAGAGTGATTCAAGAGCTGATTACCCACAAGCAGAAACGGGCAATAATCAAATAAAATTGCAAGATTATGGCCCACAACCTTACGTAGTTAATATTGATAGAGCCACCAAGCAAAACAGTAATTTCCGTACTGCATTATGGACAGGAGATCATCTTCAAGTTACGTTGATGAGCATTAAAGTTGGTGATGATATAGGCTTAGAAATTCATCCAGACACCGATCAATTCATACGTATTGAGGATGGACAAGGAACTGTTAGAATGGGAAAAAGTAAAGACAATCTAGATTTTCAAGCAAATGCTCGTGAGGATTTTGCAATCATGATACCGGCTGGTACATGGCATAATATTATTAACTCGGGCAATAAACCACTTAAAGTCTACTCTATCTATGCACCACCTCATCATCCGCATGGAGTAGTTCAGGTAACTAAACCTGCTGAGTAGAATGAGGGAAATTAAAAATAACAAAAGTGTCTAACTGCGTGTGAATTTATATCATGTGGTTAGGCTTCTTTTAATATTGAGCAAGTTTAATTTTCTTTAATACTGTTAAGAAATAAAGGGAAATTAGTCATTATAAATATTTTGTCTAATTGATATTCCTCTAGAATGATTATTTTTTCATATAATTTCAATTTAAGTATGCATATTCCTCAAACTTGTATTTACATTATTACAAAAATTCATATATATTCCAGTTATTAATGTAATATTTGCATTAATTGTAACTTAAGTTATAATATAATTAGACAAAATATTTATATTGTTTAATGGAGTGTAAAATTACAAAAGAGGGAAGGAAGGAATGATTAATGGGTTTTTTAAAGAATTTAAGAGTAAAGGTTAAATTGATTAGTGCTTTTCTGATTGTTGCATTTTTGATTAGTATTGTGGGAGTAGTTGGAATAGTATCACTCAAGAATGTTGGAAGTAGTGCGGGGAAGATGTATAAGCAAAATCTCAGAGTTGTATATGTATTAACAGATATGAATGAAAATTTAGCCGAAACTAAAAATGATATGCTTCAGCTAATATATGTAGAAGATTCATCTAAGAAAAATGACTTGGAAAAAAACATTCAAAAGAATACAGATGAAGATAATGAATATATAAGTGAATATGAGAGTCTACCTAGAAGCGATGATGAAAATAAAGTATACGATACATTTGATAGTAATTTGATGAAGTATAGAACATTAAGAGAAGATATTCTTAAATCAGTAGATGAAAGGAACTTTAGTGAAGCAGAAGAAAAATATTTGCAAATGTCCGGAGTCAGTGATATGATGGTCGATAATTTAAGCAAATTAATAGAGGTAAATTTAAATGATGCGGAATTAGCCAATAATAATATTAACTTAATATATACAACTTCAAGAACAATAATGATAATAATAAGTATTGTTGGACTTATACTAGCAATTTTAATTGGTTTAATATTATCAAGTGATATAAATAAACCGCTTCAAATAATCAGATTATTCGGTGAGAAGCTTGCAAACTATGATCTGTCGTATGAATTTAATATTAAAAGAAGAGACGAATTTGGAAATACAGGAGAATTTTTATTTAAAGCACAGAATAATATTAAAGAACTTATTAAAGCTATTATTGAGGATTCTCAAAGCATGAGCGCTTCCTCAGAAGAACTTTCAGCAACAGTAGAAGAATTATCATCAAGATCAATTAGCATAGAGGAAGCTGTAAGGAATATTACTAATAATATGCAGGAATCAAGTGCAGGAGCAGAAGAGATGAGTGCATCAATTCAAGAAGTAGATTCAAGTATAAATGAGCTTTCAAGAAAGGCCATGGATGGAAGTAATAATTCAAATGAGTTTAAAGAAAGAGCTATGACGGTAAAGGATAATAGCCAAAAAGCTATTCAAGAATCACATAAAGTATTTATTGAAAAACAAGAAAATATGAAACAAGCAATTAAAGAAGGGGAGGTAGTAGATAATATTAAAATTATGGCAGATACAATAGCTGGCATAGCAGAACAAACTAATTTACTTGCACTTAATGCAGCAATAGAAGCAGCAAGAGCTGGAGAGCAAGGGAAAGGCTTTGCAGTTGTAGCAGAAGAAGTTAGAAAGCTTGCGGAACAATCATCTGGTGCAGTAAAAAGTATTCAAGAAACAATTGTAAAAGTACAGCACGCGTTTAAGAATAGTATTAATACTGGAAGTGATATGTTAGATTTTATTAATAAAGATGTGTATGCTCAATTTGTTGCATACGAGAAAACTGGTGATCAATACTATAATGACTCTGACTTTGTAAGCAAGATGTCAGAAGAAATTGCAGCTATGTCAGAAGAAATTACAGCAACAGTAGGACAAGTAAGTGAAGCTGTACAAGGTATGGCACAGACAGCACAACAATCAAGTGAACAAGCAGAGACAATAAAAGAGAGTATGAATGAAACTACGCAAGCAATGGAACAGGTGGCATTAACTGCTCAGAGCCAAGCAGAGCTTGCTCAAAAACTTAATGAAATAATTCAAAAATTTAAGATTTAACGTTATAAGATATAATAGTTAAATGATATATAAGTTTTTGTTAAAGAGATATAACAGTGTACTATCTTAAAAAATGAGTCTAGAAGCTAAGAATTGCTTAAAATGCAAAATAAAGAGTAACATAAGGGAAATATGTTACTCTTTATTTTGCATATTTATTTAATGGGGTAAATATTTATGAAAAAAAGTTGTATCAACTTTGTAATTTTATTATAGTGCGGTATTGTGTCAGTGATGTGGCAAATTTATATCATGATATTAAATTTTACATAATAAATTCAAACATCAATAAATTATAAAAAGTTTATTTCTATTATAAATTATTAAGCGTCCTCCTTCTTTTAGTTTCAGAAGGTTAATGATGAATTCTGAGAATATAACGTTTATATGAGCATGAAAGCGAAAAAGAAATGGTAGATATCATAGAGAATTTTAATTTGAAGTTATGGAAGGAATATGAAAATGTGTATAGAATTTAAATACTTAATTGGTAATTACCAGAGGTTGAATGTATTATAAATGCAAATTAAATTTACTGAAATTCCTGGGAAAATCAATGAAATATAAAAAAGGGAGAGGGAAGTATTGAGTAAAAACAAGTTCTTAAAAAAGATGGTTTCAATTGTTGTGATGTCAAGTTTTATGGTAACAGGAATGGTATTAAGTCATTCTAAGAATGCATCTGCGGTAACAACCAGTAGCATTCCTAATCATGTATTAGTAGGTTATTGGCATAATTTTAGTAATGGAGCAGGAGACATTAAACTTAAGGATGTTTCACAAAACTTTGATGTTATTAATCTTTCATTTGGAGAGCCAACTTCAGTTACTTCAGGAGATATAAGATTTACTCCATATAATGAGAGTGACACTGATTTCAAAAGTGACGTTCAATATCTTCAAAGCAAGGGGAAAAAAGTTTTGCTATCTATTGGAGGACAGAATGGGGAAGTACAGCTAACAAGTAGTACAGCTGTTGACACTTTTGTCAGTTCTGTAAGTAGTATTATTGATAAATATGGATTAGATGGATTAGATGTAGATTTTGAAGGGCATTCTCTTTCTTTAAATGCGGGAGATAAAGATTTTAAAAATCCAACAACCCCTGTTATAGTTAATACAATTAGTGCTCTAAAGCAGTTAAAATCTAAATATAGTAATAATTTTGTATTAACCATGGCACCAGAGACATTTTTTGTTCAGCTTGGGCACACATATTATGGTGGGTTAAATTCAAATGTTGATAATAGAGCAGGAGCATTTTTGCCAGTAATTTATGGGCTTAAAGATCAGCTTAACTGGCTTCAAGTTCAGTATTATAATTCAGGATCAATAAATGACATAAATGGTAAAGCTCAATCCATGGGAAATGGAGAGTTTTATGCCTCTTTAGCTGATATGCTTTTAACAGGTTTTAATGTAAATAATGATTCTAATTATTTCTTCCCAGCATTAAGGCAGGATCAAGTGGTTATTGGGGTTCCAAGCTGCAATTACGCTGGAAATGGCTATGTTTCAAATGCTGAACTTCAAACTGCCCTAGATGGATTAATTAATGGAGGAACTGTTGGAAGTTACAAGATTAATAATAAATATCCTAATTTAAGAGGTCTTATGACTTGGTCAATAAATTGGGACCAATATTCAAACTTTGCTTGGTCAAATTACTTTAGAAGTTATTTTAATAATTTAACTCCACCCGTAAATAAACTTAGTGCAGCAGTATTAAGTTCTTCAGGAGTTACTAATGGAAGTTATTCAATATCTGCAGTAATTCCAGCTAATAATACTGCAACTTCTTATAAAATTTATGAAGGATCAACAGTGGTGACTTCAGGAAATTTAACAGCTGGACAACCAGCTAAAACAATAAATTATAATGTTACCTCGAAAGCTGCAGGAACTTATACTTATAAAGCTGAATTAAGTGATGGAAGTAGCACTGTTACTTCAAATCAAATTACAGTGACAGTTCCAAAAGCAGGAGAAAACACATTACAAGCAGCAGTATTATCTGCTAGTAATGTAAATAACGGAGCATATACTTTAACTGCTGTAGTGCCCAAAAATAATACTGCAACAGGTTATAAGATATATGAGGGAACGACAGTTATTTCCTCAGGAACCTTAACTCCAGGGGCAGACCAAGTGAATATTTCCTATGCTGTTACAAATAAAGCTAAAGGAAGTTATGATTATACAATAGTCTTAAATGATAATACAAGTTCTGTTACTTCTAACAAGATTACAGTAGTTGTACCGGATTCTTCAACAGGCAATGCATGGGTTCCAAATCATGCATATAATATTGGTGATATTGTAACTTATAATGGTAATACTTATAAATGTATTCAAGCGCATACTTCGTTGGTAGGTTGGGAACCAAGTGCTGTACCAGCTTTGTGGCAAATACAGCAATAGATAAAATTAAATGGCATTATTGTAATACATGATGAATTTCAATCCGCCTTCTATATTATGAATATGTAAATAATTATTTTTAAGTAATAAGCAGACATAAAACGAAAGTATGATTTATGTCTGCTTATATTGTTAACATGAATTTATATTTCGGCAATGACTCTGCAAGAGAGACCAGAGAAGCCGCTCATGTTTGTAGGGAAAGTATATACTGTGAAAGATTTTTTAGGAGCTTCTTTTAATAATAAATCTAAATTAACAAGATTTTCAATGATGAAAATCCCCTTTTCTGCACAATGTAAATCAATGCGATGATGATCCTTAGGTTTCTTAGCTCCTGCCATATCTACCCCTATAAAACTTACCTTCTTACCAATAAGATAATCTACTAGTTCATCAGATAATTCGATGTATGTTGAAAAATATTCTTTTGTACCATAGCCATATTGCTTTAATATCCCTGAATGAAATAATACAAAATCATTTTCTTTTATGTCGCTTAAATCTAAATCTTCTAATTTTACTTCACCAGTTTTTATATGGCTTATATCAAATATTTTACCGTTTGTAATAATATTATCTAGTGAAAATTCCCCATTCATGACATCTAAATGAGTGCCTATATGTCCAGATTTTTCGGCTGCTTCATTAGTAGCTTTAGTAGTAGAGTGTATTTCATCTAACATTTCTTTTTTTATTTTAAAACTTAAATCAATTTTCATTTAATAACCTCCATCATATTTATTTAATTTCCCAGGAAACAACATCATAATATCATAATATTATTTCCTTGTAAACTATTTTTTAAAAACAATGTTGAATACATGTGTGATATGAGGTATAATATAATTGTTTCCGAAGAAATTAATTTTAAAAGGAGGTTGTGATCGTGAAAACGGAAAATGCAAAATTCGAAATAGATTTAATAATAACTAAGCTTATAGCAGCCTTTGAACATATAAATAATTCGGTGGATAGTCATGAGGATGAAGTAAGAAACTGGTTAATCAAATATGGTTATAAGGATCTTTACGATATGGGCTTAATGCTCTCAGAAATTCATACGATTAACTGCATTGGAAAAAATCAATTGACTAATGCAACATTCATATCAAAAGAATTAAGTATGACCAAAGGTGCAATATCTAAGATTACCAGTAAGCTGTTAAAGAAAGAATTGATAAAAGGAAATCACTTGGAAAATAATAAAAAGGAAATTTATTATACACTGACAGCAAAAGGAAAAGAAGTATTTAAAATACACGAAATACTCCATAAAGATGAACATGAAAAATTTATTAAAATATTAAGTAAATATGATAAAGAAGGATTAAACACTATAAATAGTTTTCTAGATGACTTAATAAGTGAAATTTAAGGAGGAGAAGATAATTATGCAAGAGAATAACAATTTAATAAATAATAGAGAAACACAGGTTAAAGAATGTATTGAAACTATATCTAATTTATTAAATGAAATGAAGGGAAATATAGGTTTTTCAGAGGAGGTAGCTAGCAGAGGAGATGAAGTGAGTAGTTTTATTTCAACCTTTGAAGGGCTTTTAACTCATACAAAATTTATAGAAAATATCTCATTGGAAATAAATGATGTTGCATCTAGAACTAATTTGCTGGCACTTAATGCATCAATAGAAGCTGCAAGAGCAGGTGATGCTGGTAGAGGATTTTCAGTAGTTGCAGATGAAGTTAAAAAGCTTTCTATTGGAACAAAGGAATTGGTTTTAAGTATGAATGATACATTGAAAAAGATGTATTCTTTGACTGAGGAAGCAAATGCTGAAATAGAAAAATTAAAGAACAGGTCAAATAATATACAACAAGCTAGAAGTAACTTTTCTAAGGTAAGTAATGAAATGGATATTATACTTACCAAATTTGATGAATTAAAAGAAATGACTAAGTAAGAAGCATTAAATGCAAGGAAGATTTATTAAATATTTTATAAAATTTTTATAATTAATTTAAAGTAATTTTAAATAGGAATTTTATAATGAATTCATAAAATCATATGGGAGATGATATTGTGAATCATTATTTAGATAGCATATATGAACAATTAAAAACAGCAGATATTACTCTTACTTATCAGCGTAAGGTTATACTACAAGTTTTATTTGAGAATAAAGATAATCACTTAAGTGTTGAAGAGCTTTATCATTATGTTAGAATAAAAATTCCGGATACTGGTCTGGCTACAGTCTATAGGACTTTAGAATTACTATATCAATTTGGAATAGTGAGAAAATTAACATTTGGAGATAATATTACTCGTTATGAGATGGTTTTAAGCGAAAGTGAACATAAGCATCATTTTATATGTAAAGAGTGTGGAGAGATTATAGATGTAAAAGATGATTTTATAGGTATTTTCAATGATAGGATCAGTAATAAATATGGGTTTTATCTTACAGAGCAAAGCATAGTTTTTGAAGGTTTATGCTCACAGTGCTTAAAAGAAAATCAACAGTTAGTGCAGATAGGCAGTAAAGTTAAGAGTAGCAGCTAGAGTAAGTCTAGTTGCTGCTTTTTTATGTTATTTATATATTTATTATATAGAATACAGTCATTGATTTGGCTGTATTTATTTTGTGTGCTATTTATAGTTATAAAATGTAACAACTAGAAATATATATTAATTATTTTGGTATTTTATTGATAATTAAACAGCGGCGATATATACTAAACCTATAAAAATACTATGAATTGAATTTTAAAAATGATTAATTATAAGCAGCCTGTACAAGAGAAAAATATCTTAGATAAACATAGTAATTTAGGTTCTTTAAGTAATATGCACATTATAAATTAATGAAAAAGGGGAGTAATTATGTTTTACAGAAAAAATAAATTATTAGCTGGAATGATTTTAGCCTTGTTATCAATATCATTTCTAACTGGCTGCGGATCTACCTCTGCAGAAATACCAACTAATGCACCTTCAACTTCGCAAAGCTCTGATGATGGTTCTGTACTTAGGTATGCAGTTGAATCTTCGCCAAAAGGACTATTCAACCCATTATTATCAAATACTACTTACGATAATAATGTAAATAATTTGGTATATTCACCATTGATTTTATTAGATGAAAATAATGAATTTAAACCAGGGCTTGCAGAGAAATATGAGTTTTCAGATGATCAGCTTACTTTAACCTTTCATTTAAGAAATGATGTTAAGTGGCAGGATGGAGAGGATTTTACAGCTGATGATGTAGCTTTTACATTTACAAGTATGGCTGACCAAAAGTATACAGGTCCAAGATTTAATGAAATTTCAAAGATAGCTGGAGCACAGGATTATCATGATGGCAAGGCAGACGCTGTTAGTGGAATAAAAGTTATTGATAAAAATACAATAAGCTTTACTTATACTAAAACCTATGCACCTGCACTATCTAACTTTTCACAGCGTGGTATTCTTCCAAAGCATATTTGGAGCAAAGTAAATATTGCAGACTGGGATAAACAAAGTGATTTGCTTAATAAACCAGTAGGAACTGGCCCTTTTAAGCTTACAGATTTTAAGCCAGACCAATATGTGGAATTAGCAAAGAATGATACTTATTTTGGCGGAACACCTAAAATTGATAAGTTTATCTTTAAAGTTACTAATGCAGAAACAGAACTTTCTGAATTAGCTAAAGGAGATCTTGATGTAGTAGAGCTTTCAAGCACTAAGGAAGAAGATTTAAAAACCTTGAAAGATGCTGGTATAAAGATTGAAGAAAAACCAAGTGCAAACTATCAATTTATGACTATGAATAGTAACCGCGAATTTTTTAAAGATAAGAGAGTTCGTCAGGCAATCACTTATGCTATAAACAGAAAAGGAATTGTAGATAGCTTGTTGGGTGAACATGGACAAGTTATAAATACACCAATATCTTTAGCTGGCTGGGCTTATCCAGAATCAGGACTTAATAGTTATGACTATAGCATTGATAAAGCAAAAGAGCAATTAAAGGAAGCTGGCTGGAATGATAATAATGGAGTTCTTGAAAAAAATGGCAAGCAGTTTGAAGTAGATCTAATGGTACCAACAGGCAATAAAATTCGTGAACAAAGTGCTCCAATTATTCAACAAAATTTAAAAGATGTTGGTATCAAAGTTAATATAAGCACTATGGATGTTGCATCTGCTATGGATAAGACTAAGGGAGAAGGAGATTATGACATGGGTCTTCTCGGCTTTACATTAGAAGTAGATCCAGGTGATGCGGATCGTTATTGGTCTTCAAGTATTGCAAATGGCTCACAATTTAATTTCTCGAACTTTACTAATGCTCAAA
>JAEZKY010000269.1 GCA_023435985.1 Bacillota bacterium
ATATAGATAAAATGAGAAAATATGCGGAAAAGCATTTAGATTGGAATGTTAAAATTAAGCGCATATTAAATGAAATTGAAGTATAAATGTAGTGATAATATGAAATTAGGTAAATAAGTTTCTTTAATAACGTCGGTTTATGATGCAGAAAAATATTTGAAATTAACATATCTTATGTAGCATTTTGAAAAATATATTTAACAAGAATGTAGGAAGATAATAAGGGGAGTTACCAGATGAATAACCAAACTAAATTGTCAGTAGTTATGCCAGTATACAATGCTGAAAAGTATTTAAAACAAAGTATAGAGAGCATATTAAATCAAACATACAAAGAATTTGAATTTATTATAATAGATGATGGATCTACGGATAATTCATTAAATATATTGAAAAAGTACGCTGAAGTCGATGAGAGAATAAAAATTATCACTAGAGAAAATAAAGGGTTGGTGCACACTTTAAATGAGGGTATAAGGAAATCAGAAGGTAAGTATGTTGCTAGGATGGATGCGGATGATATATGTAATCCTAAAAGATTTGAGAAAGAAATGGAATTTCTAATTGAAAATGAAGAATATGGAGTAGTAGCTAGTTTTGTTAGCATATTTGGTAATGCATATTCAAGTGAGGAAAATTTAAAATTAGAAGTAAAACATAATAATGAAAATTTTGAATTACTTGATTTACTATGTGGCATTTCATATATATGTCATCCAAGCGTAATAGTAAAAAAAGAGTTATTTGATTTATATGGATATTATAAAGCTGAATATAAATATTCAGAGGATTTAGAATTATGGACAAGATTTATGATTAATGGGGTTAAGATAAAAAATCTGCCATGTAAGCTGATTAATTATAGAAAAGATGTTGGTAGTAAAACTAATGTTGAACAAAAGTTAATTGTTAATGACATGATAAGAATGAGGCTAGAGGCTGTTAATAAAATAAATTCATTAGATGGAAAAGATTTTTCATATTTAATTTGGGGAGCTAGTTCAGGGGGAGAAAATTGCTTAGCTAAGTGCAGGGAGGTATTTAATCAAGGAAAATTTTTAGGGTATATTGATTCATTTAAAAATGACAGCAGTGGTCAGGCGAAAATATATAAACCTCAAGATATAAATAATCTAAGTTTTGATTATGTATTTATTGCAACGTCTCCAGGAAAGTTTTATGCTACAATTTATTTGAGTAAATTTGGAAAAAATATACTAAAGGATTTTATAAATGTAATTGATTAAATGGAGGGCATTATATGTGGCAAGAAGATGAGATATTATCTAAATATGAATATGAATTTGAGAAATATGAATATATTAGTTTTGACATTTTTGATACTCTTTTGCTAAGAGGAGTGGATAAACCTGAAGATATATTTTTAAAATTAGGATATAAGGCAATTGAAGATGGATATACTAGAAAAGATTTAACTCCTTTTGAATTTCAACAAATTAGAATTATTTCAGAGAAAAAGGCGTTTGAAAGGAATAAGAGTAGATGTAAAGATACTGAGGAGGACAATGAGATTTCATTAATAGAAATATATAATTTGATGCCTAAAAATATAGGGGATTTAGATAAGATAATGAAATTAGAGATTGAAATAGAAAAAAAATATACATATCTAAATCCAGTTACATATAGTTTATTAAAATATTTATATGATAAAGGTAAAAAGATTTTATTGATATCTAATATGTATTTAGATTCAAAAGAAATTAAGAGCATTTTGATAGAAAATGGTTTTAATATTTCATTAATATTAGAAGTAGTGGTATCTTCTAATATTAGACTTAATAAGAATAGTGGAAAATTGTTTAGATATGTTTTAAATAAATATAATATAAATAAAGATAAATTAATTCATATCGGGGATAACTTTAATTCAGACATACAAGGTGCTAAAAAGATTGGAATAGAAACTATAAGATATGATGTTTCCGTTAATGAAAACAAGTCTATAGATTTAGAAAAATATAAATATGGAAGTGTATTGCCGGAGATAAAATCGTTAAGGAAAGTAATTGAGAATCTTACTAATAATTATACAACAAATGAAAAATTTTGGTTTCAATTTGGTGCTAGTATAGTTGGACCTGCGCTTACTTTATTTTGTGATTATGTTATAGATTACGCAATTGAAAATAATGTAACCATAATAAAGCCATTTATGAGAGAAGGTATTATATTAGAACCATTATTAAAGAAATCAGCGGAACAAAGAAATTACGATTGTAACATTAAATCGATATATACATCTAGGGCATCGACACTAAAACCATCAATAGATAAAATAGATAAAAATTTATTAGATGAAATATTTGATGTGAGGAATATGAGGCTAGTAGATATTATTGAAATGTTTGAATTAAGCTATAATGATGTAATTAAATTCGAAAGATATTATTATGTGTACTTAAGTAAAATAAGCAAAGACGAAATAGAAAAAATAATAGATTACATAATAGAGAATTTTAGTAATAGAATAAATTATAGCTGCAAAAAAAATAGAGATATTTTTATTAAATACTTAAGGCAAGAGAAAGTTATAGGAGAAAAATCTATAACTGTGGATTTAGGATATGGAGGTACAATACCGGAACATATAGAGAAAATATTAAAATTAGAAAATTGTTATAGTGAAATTTTACATTTTATTATGCTTCCAAGTGATAAATTAACTTCAAAATTACAACAAGGAATAAATATTAAATCTTTTACAGGTTTATATAATGAAAATATAGAATTAATAGAACCGATTATTCCCTTAAAAGGTATTTTAGAAGAAGTAATAATGGGGGAAACAGGGTCGACTATTGGATATGTGGAGAGTTCAAATAAGGTTCGACCGATTTTGGATAAAAATAGAATTCCTGAGGAAGAATTTATAGATAAAAAAGTCTGTAGAGAAGGTATATTAAGATTTCAAGAGATGTATTATAAATGTTTATATAAAAAAGAATTTATTAAAGATATTTATTTGAGAAAAAGTGAAATTTTAAGTATAATAGCGCGTTTCATGAAGTATCCAACTTATGAAGAGAGTTTTAATTTATTAAATTTGCATCATGATGACAACTTTGGAACTAAAGCAGTAGAGAAATTTTACAAGGAAGCAGATTTTGAACATTTAAGAAAAATGGGTAATGAGGATTTTCTACTAAAAGGAAAATATATGAAAGTCATTTGGCCTGAAGCGGTGCTTACATTAAAAGAGCCAACGTATCTTCAAAGAAAGCTTATAAGAGAATGTTGGAATATGCCTAGATATTATAAAGAAGTATCTGAAGTAGTTGGAAAATTAAAAGAAGATAAAATAGATACAGTAATAATTTGGGGTGCAGGAGAAATCGGACAAGTTTGCCTGCAGTTTTTAAAAAGAGAGGGGATTGAAGCACTAGCATTCATAGATAGAAAAGAATGGTTATGGAATTTGTATATTGACGAAGTGCCTGTATGTTCTCCATATTATATTTCACAGAAATATAGTGAAAATGTAAGAAATGTATTGATTGCGTCAGTTAGTTTTATAGATGAAATAAAAAAATCGGTTAATGAAAATATAATAAATTCAAAAATATATACGATAGTATAAATTATAGAAAGCTTAAAATTGTACTTTTATAAAGTATTAGTGGAGGGAAGATAATAGATCATGAAGGAATTAGCAATAGTAATATGTAATTTTAATAAACAGGAATACGTGTTAAAATGCATAGATTCAGTACTACAATCAACATATAAAAATGAAGATATTTATGTTGTAGATAATGCTTCCAGTGATGCTTCAGTCGAACTTATAAAAAAAGAATTTAATGATAAAGTTATATTAATTGTTAATGAAGAAAATAAAGGTGGATCTGGCGGATTCAATACAGGAATTCGAGAAGCATTAAAAAAAGACTATAAATATGTAATGTTATTAGATAACGATGTTATTCTTGAAAGAAATGCAATAGGAGCTTGTTTTAATTATTTGGAAAATAATAAAGACGCAGCAGTTGCGGGTTCTAAAATCTATTCGATGGACAATCCAAAGCAAATTCAAGAAATGGGCGCTAGTATTGATTTTGAAAATTATTCAATTACTCCATTTTATAAGGGATTCGTGGATGATGGAAACATACCAGAAATAGTTAACTGCGATTATGTACCAGCATGTTCTATGATGATTAGGACAAGTGCAATAAAAGAAGTTGGTTTGATGCCTGAAGAAAATTTTATATATTGGGATGATATAGATTGGGGATACAGATTTAAATTAAATGGATATAAAGTAGTAGCTTTATCTAAGTCAATAGTCTGGCATAAAATGGGAGTCGCACAAAAGAAGAATACATTTGGAACTTATTACTTTTGGAGAAATAGAGTTAAGTTTTTTATGACATACTGTGATTTAGAACAAAGAAAAAAATTTGCAGAAATTCTTTTTAAAGAATTATTCCAAGGTATTTATATGTGCAATTACATAGGAAAGTATAGCAGTGCAGTAACAATATTAAGTGCTGTTCTAGATTCTATAAATGGAGTAGTTGGAAGGGGCGATAATAATAAAATATTAGATTTAGAGAAGGTGGAAAGCTCAGAAAATAAATTAAAAAGAATTTTAAGAAACAAGAATAATATAGCAATAATAAAGAGGACTGATATAAATCATATTCGAAATATAGTTAATATAGTAATGAAAGTAAAGCCTAATATTAGTATAACTATATTTATGAATGAAAATGATATTAAGAAGCAATTTATCAATGAAAATATTTACATTGATAATAACCTAAAAGAGTCTCTAAATAAAGATTTAATTATAGAAACCTGCACTCACATATCTAATATTAAAAATCAATTGTTTAATTATGATAATAGAATATATATTGATAATTATTTTAATATAATTGAGAATAGTATAGATGTAGAATATATAAAAAATTATGACAAAGAAGAAAAATTTTTCAGAAATACATTATATCCTCTAATATTACGTGGAATATTAAATAATAATATAAAGAGGGATGAACATGTATAATATAGTCATTTTTGGAACCGGAAAAGCTTCGATGATACTCGAAAGTGGTTTGAACGATAATGTAGATATAGTATGTTATTGCGATAATGATAAATCAAAGTGGTTAAAAATACATAATAATAAAATAATTATAAATCCACAAAAAATAAGAGAAATAGAATTTGATTATATAGTTATTGCCAGTCAATTTAATGAGCCTATATATAATCAATTGATTGAGTTAAAAGTAGATAGAAGAAAAATACTACAATTCTTTAAATATTTAGACTCGAATTTTAATTATGTAAAGCATAACTTAAACTTATTAGAAGAACAGCGTAAAAATTTAGAAGTAATTGCTACAGGTATATCATATATGCAAAAAGCAATAAATCAAGAGATGGTTTGCAAGAAATTAATTAATTTGGCGAATCATAGTCAAGATTTATATTATGATTGTAATTTAATTAGATATGTCTTAGAGAATTATAAGAATGATTTGCTAAAGTTTAAGTATATTTTCTTGGGGATGAATTATTATTCATTTGAATATGATATGTCAAAATCAGCGATGAAAGGAAAAATTCCGATTTATTACGAAGCCATAGGTAAAAGTCATCATATGAATAAAATTGATGACGTGATAATTTTTAAGCAGATTAATGAAAGAATAGCTCAAAATATATTTAAATATCAAGAAAATGGATTTGTGAAAATTGATTGGTTTGAGAACAATTTTGAAAGTAATACTAATATATTTGAAATAAATGAAGTTATAGGAATGAGGCAAGCACTATTAGATGGTAATAAAAATTATCCTGAAACTGTAAAAGAAAATATACAGATTTTTAAAGATTATTTAAAAATACTAAAAGATAATAGTATAAAACCAATAGTAATAGTTTGTCCTGTATCAAAATATTATGCAAAGTATTTTCCGCAAAGATTAAAAAATGAATTTTATGCTATAATTAATGAAACTAGTAAAGAGTATGACTTTCAATTTATTGATTATTTTAATAATGATCTGTTTGACGATGAAGATTTTTATGATGTTTCTCATTTAAATAATAAAGGTGCAGAAAAATTCACTAAGATTTTAAATGAGATAATAGAGTGGTAAAAGTAAAAGGAAATTTTAATATAAAAGGGGTATTTGATATGGATAAGCCTTTAGTAAGTATAGTTTCAATCTGTTGGAACCGAAAAGTAGATATATGTGAATCCTTAAGAAAAATAAGAGAAATAGAGTACAATAACCTAGAAGTTATCTTAGTTGATAATTTGTCTACAGATGGAACAGTTGAAGAAATAGAAGAAAATTTCAAAGAAGTAAAACTTATAAAAATGTTCAAAAACATAGGTATAGAAGCATACAACATAGGTTTTAAAAATGCAAATGGAAAATACATAATAATAATTGATGATGATTCATTTCCGCATAGACAAGCTGTTAGAAGAATGGTAGAGAAGTTTGAGCGTGATGAAAAGCTTGGAATTGTTGCTTTTGACGTTAGAAATTTTTATAATTACGATTCTGTAACTATGGAAGAAATGGTTACAGAAAATAAAGACACTAAGGCTGAAGCAAAAGATTACCTAATGGCTTTTAATGGTGCAGGAGCCGGCGTTAGACGAGATTTACTTGAGCAAATTGGTTTTTATCCAGAAGAATTCTTTTTGTATTGGAATGAGCAGGATACTGCTTTCAGGATATTGGATGTAGGATATAAAATTGAATTTTTTTCAGATGTTGTATCATATCATAAATATTCTCCAAAGAATAGAGCATCTTGGAGAGCACCACTTTATTACACAAGAAATGCTTTTTGGCTTATATGGAAAAACTATTCACTTGGTGCAGCTATAAAATTGACTTTTAAGATGATAAAAGATTGCTTTTATTATTCGATGGAGCAGAAAACCTTTGTATATCTGAAAGCTATGTTTTGGGCATTTAAAGACAGTAAAAACTTAAAAGGAAAGAGAAAGCCTGTAGATAAATATATAGAAGAAAATTTAAGGATACCCTTTAATGTTTCCTTTACTTTCTTTAAATAGCGAAGGAGAAATTTATGAAAAACATATTAATAATTCGTTCTGTAAGTTTTCAGCAGCTTGATTTAAATCTTTCTTCTATTAAAGAAAAATATTCACCATGTAGTATTTCTATTCTTACACATGAGCATGGGGTTAAGCTTGCTGAAAAATACAGTGATATTGACAAGGTATACGTATATCCTTACAAGGATGGATTTAATATAGCCAATAAAGTTAAAGAACTATCTGATGCTAATTTTGATGTTTTGGTAGTTCCTGTGACCAATATTAATGGGGGAGGATTTTTTAATGTTTTGAAATTTTCAAAAAGCATTAGGGCTGATGAGCGTGTTATGTGCAATGTGATTTCAGATATTAAATCATTTACCATTGGAAAAATATATTGGATGCAAATTAAAACAGCTATAATGCAAATTGTATCCTTTCTTGGAACTTTAATAATATCACCTTTAGTTTTAATTTTATTATTGTTAAAATTAAAAGGAATTGAAAAAAATAAATAGATTATGAAAAAAGGTATGTACAATAAAAGTGAACTGCACCCTGTCAAGTAGACAGATGAAAAAACAAAAAAATTATGAAGCTAAGGTCTGATTTCGATATTCAATTGGAGTCAGACCTTTTAAGTTTTTCTGTGATCTTTTTGTATTGTAAAAAAC
>JAEZKY010000222.1 GCA_023435985.1 Bacillota bacterium
CGAAGCTGACCTCGCTTTTCTGCCACTCGATCTGGCAGATCTGGAGAGTGTGCGCAGCGCAGCTGAATTGGCCGCGAAGGAGCCGCACATCGACGTTCTCATTAACAATGCTGGCGTGCAAGGTCCTAAGCTAAGGCACACGGCGCAAGGTTTCGAACTTACGTTTGGAGTTAATCATCTTGGCTGCTTCGCCTTCACCGCTCTACTGCTGCCCAAGCTCATGGAAACGCCTGGATCTCGTATCGTTATCACCAGCAGCGGTCAACACAAGGGCGCGGAGATCGGCTGGGAAGACCTTAACGCAGAGAAGAGCTTCAGATGGCTCCCACGCTATGGTGCCACCAAACTCGCGAATATGCTTTTCGTCTTCGAGTTGGACCGTCGACTGCGGGCTGCGGGTGCGCAAACGACAGCCGTGGCCTGCCACCCGGGCCTTGCAGGAACGAATCTTGGACGCGATAGCGTGCTTGGCAAAGTAGTGATGCCGGTGGTCGGTCTGTTCTTGAACACGCCTGCCATGGGTGCCTGGGGAGCACTGCATGCAGCGACTGGGCAGATAAAGCCAGGCGGTTATTATGGATCGACAGGATTTCATGAGTTAAGGGGACCTTCTTTCGAATCCTCCTGTTCCGAGCAGGCGCGAGATCCGCAGCTTGCAAAGCGGTTGTGGGATGTATCCATCGACATGACAGGGATTGACCCCGGCTTGCCACCAGTAAGTTGAAGCTGCCCTTTCACTTGGTCGTGTGATACCTCCACCTGATCAGCACGTATGCGGAAACATATCGGCAAAGCTACAAGGTTCCAAAGTTCTGTATATCAATATCATCGTCTTCATGCAATTCGATTATGAAAGTGAAAAAACGTGGTGATTTATAATATAAAGACAACGCATATTTCTATGAAGTGCGTTGTTTTTATATTTGTGGTGAATATCAGGGAAAAAGTTTCTGGCGCTAACTCATCTTTCAAAGCTATTAAATGTTATGACTCGTTAGTTGCAATATACTACTATAAAAATTTTTACTTACTTCTAATTCTGCGGTAGAAATGTAGTGTCACTAACTTAATAGAGTATAGGTGTATAAGTTAGTGTATAAGTGGGCGTTTTTCTCGCCACCACGGAACGAAAACCATAATTTGTGTAAATGCTGATAAAATCACCTATACCACATACTATAAGTCTTACGACACAGCCTGTCTCAGGTAGGTCCAAATGAATCTTTTAAACACTATTATTGGGAAAAAACTTTCACAGGCACTATAAAAATATCATCAAAAGGCCTTGGCACCAGAGTTTGTGCCCCTTATAATGACCATAAAAGTATCGTTATATTGCGAGCGTTTGTAAACAGACCTTCAAAGCATTTACGGACTGAAAAGGCATTAGTTTTTAGGTGCTCGTTTAAGTATACTTAAAGGAACGCTGATATTAATGAAGGTTAATAGTATGAGCAATAGAATTTATGGCTATGCCAGAGTATCTAGTCGGGACCAACATCTTGATAGACAATTAATAGAGCTAGAGAAATATGTTGACGAAAAATACATATTCACTGATAAGCAGAGTGGGAAGTCTATGGATAGACCACAATACCAGCTACTAAGAAAGATAGATGAAAAAGGCAGTACAATTTATATAAACAGTCTGGACAGACTAGGGAGAAACAAGAGCCAAATAAAACAGGAGCTGGAATACTTCAAAACAGAAGGTGTACGGATTAAAATACTAAATATACCCACCACTATGATACAAGTTGAAACCGGACAGGAATGGCTCATAGATATGATTAACAATCTTCTTTTAGAAGTCCTAAGTACAATGGCAGAACAGGACCGAATTAGGATTAAAACTACGCAGGCTGAGGGAATTAAGGCAAGCAAAGCTAAAGGTGTAAAATTCGGCAGACCAGTCTGTAGCTCCCGTTGGATTTAAGGAGGAGGTTTCTAAATGGAGAGCCGGAGAACAAAGTGCTACTAATACATTTAAAAAGTTAGGTATGAGTAAGACTACATTCTATAAGCTAGTTAAGCTGGAGTCGGAGGTGTAACTATGTCAAATAAAGATAATCAAGTATACTGCGTTCAACTTGGCGAACTCAAATGGACCTACAAAACAGCACTTGAAGCATGGAATAATAACAAAGCGCTGGAAGTACGAAAATCGTATTCTCTGCTACAAATAGAGAATGTCGTTACAGGCATCAGAAATTACGAAGAATTTGTTACTAAACTTGATGAGGGTGCAACACTTGGATTCCACGCATTGCGTGTATATAAGATTGATGAAAGTGAGGTGTAATTAATATGGATAACAATATTAATATCAAGTTTCTAGGACATTCAAGTGACGGCCAACTCAAACAAGCTCTCAAACATCGAAATTATAGTATGGATTTGAAAGAATTTTACAATGCTGTAAATCAGACCACCAGTAGTGGGTGCAGTTGCTGTAAGCAAGAAACTCATAAGCTTGCATACAACCAGTAAGTCTACCAATAAAACCTACTGCAATTAGCTTGTGTGTCAAATGTGCTGAGTCATTACCTATACAGCTGACCATTATCAATCTCGACAGTAGTGGAAGTCCTCATTTAATGATTGATAGAACGTTTGAAAGTGGGGTGTAGTCCATGCTATATTGCTTGAAGCATAAAGTGCAAGCTTACAAAAACTACAGATGTAATATTATGGAATTAATCGCTGTTACAAAAGAATGTAAACCCATCGCTGACGGGCTTTATGACTTAGTAGGTAATGGGGCCACTCAGCACCGCACACTTCGTGACACCAGTTGCTGAGTCACAAAATAAGTATTATATTAACGTTTATCTCGACTTACCAAGGGATTATCCTATAAAGCTGTTTGGGGATATGCCTACTGGATGAGTCATTCATACCGAAACAGTTTCGGATGACCACCTTCCTATTCTTGTTATAGGGTACAACGAAGCCTTTGTATATACTGGTGGTAAGAGTGCTGAGGATAGAACTAAAGAAATAATTTCGCAATTTGAGGGTTATATTAGGAGTAAAGACTCATTGGCCATTAAAAGTATACTAACTTTGATGTACAGCTAAATTTTATACTATGACATATAAAATAGCACATTTATGCTGTAGGTCAATAAAATATATATAATGAAGAAACTCCGTAAATAATAAAAAATACCTCTCTGTAATTATAAGAGCGGTATTTTTAATTCGTGTAGTTGATAAAATGGCTGAAGATTGGGATTTGCGTATAGCGTACAAACCTCCTTCTCGTTTGATTACCTCTCGATTACCTATCCTCAGAAACACCATATTCATAAGGATTTACAATAAACTTAAGGGGTTCAAATCCACTTCTCTACGCCAATAAGATAAGATATAAAAGGTGCCTGAGAGCTTAGTAAAACTAAGAACTCAGGCATTTTTTTGATATTTTAAACATATTTAAATTACGTATTTTAAGTTCTAGATTATTTCTAGGACTTTTTCTTTCGGCTATAAATACTTTTTAAAAGGTCTATTAATACCATAATTTTTATTGATTTACCCAATTAACATTGTGCTAGTAGGTGTCAAAGACATATAGAAGTATAGAAGAGGTATTGTCTATTTTGGTATACACTATTCCGGTTTAGATGAACTAATAAGGGAATCCATAGAAGATGCGGGAATAGGTATAACAGAAATATTTGAAGATGAAATGATTGAAGTAGAAGTATTAATTGCACTTATAGCCATAGCATTATCATTAGTAATTATGAGTTAAATGAGTCTTTGCTTCATCTTTATTAAAAAATGTAAAAACAATTAGGTTGACTAGTCAACCTAATGATGATAAAATACAGTTGACTAGTCAATCATATTGTAATATGATAGGATAATAAATTTTAAAGGTATAAATTTGATAATGTTTATAAGTAAATATGGACAAGGAGTGATTATAAATGAATAAAAATATAGGGTGTAATGGAGAGGTAAGCATAGTTGAAAATTGTGATGCTAAAACTTATAGCACGACATTTGTGCTAATTCATGGGGCATGGCACGGAGCTTGGTGCTGGGATAAACTAGTTCCAATTTTGAGGGTAGGTGGAGCAAAGGTTGTGACTATTGATTGTCCGGGACATGGGGATGATAATTCTACACTTGCATATCAAAGCACAGATACATATGTGGCTAAAGTTATTGAAATTATTGATAGGGAACCAAGTAAAGTGATTTTGGTTGGGCACAGTCTTGGTGGTACTATAATTTCAAATGTTGCTGAAAAAAGACCACAAAAAATACAGAGTCTGGTTTATCTTTCAGCAGCTCTTTTGCAAGATGGACAGAATTTTGGGGATATACGTTCACATAAAACTGATTGGTACAGCTCACAAGGGTTTACAGTATTATCGGCAGACAAAAGAAGTGTCACTGTTAAAGAAGACAAGGCTCCATTTTTTTATAGTGGTTGCTCAGAAAGCGATATAGAATTTGCAATTACAAAGCTGGGTGGAGAGGCAATTGCAGCACTAGATGGCATAGTACATATTACATCTAAAAATTATGGAAGTGTTCCACGATATTATATTAAAACTCTTCAGGATCTATCAGTGCCATTAGAAATGCAAGATAAGATGCTTGATGCAATGCCAGTAAATAAAGTGTATCAATTAGATACAGGACACTCTTCGTTTTTTTCTGATCCGCAGGGGGTAGCAACGATATTATTTGATATTGCTAATCAGTAGAATTTAATTAGGAGCCATTATATTATCACTTTGTAGTAAGAGATCAATTATCATGCTTTCAATAATTAAAAAGATTATTCAAAAGTAATTTATATAAGTCTGTTATGGGAACAGGCAGTATGAGGATCAAGATTATGTGGATATAAATAGAATATTTATATTATATGAAGTAAAATTGTTTTATCATTAAGGTTGACAAGTCAACGAATGTTAAATATAATGTAGTAGACTAATCAACTATATTATAAGGAGAGAATGATTATGAATGTTGAAAGCATGAACCTCATAATGGTTACAAGTAAAATTTTCAGATATAAGCAAATGTACTTAGAGAAGACTTTAAAAAAATATGGATTAAGCAGTGGTTCCAGTCCATATTTGTTTAATCTTGAACGAAACGAAGGTATAAGCCAAAACGGTTTAAGTAAAGAACTTGGCAATGACAAGGCAATGTCTGCAAGAACAATTGCAAGATTAATAGGTCTTGGTTACGTTTATAGAGAACAAGATGAAAAAGATAGCAGATCTTATAAATTATATTTAACAGATAAAGCAAAAAAAGTATTGCCCAAAATTCATGAAGAGCTCCAAACGTTGATGAATTCAATAACAGAAGATGTATCAGAAGCAGAAATGCTGATTACAATGCAGTCTTTAAGGAAAATTCTAGTCAATATTCGAAGATTAAAGGAATTTGAAGATTAAGGTAATACGGTTATGTTAGCTAAATAGTGACAAGTGACAAAGGAGGAGAATTAATGGAAAATGTAAAAAATAGAAGCAAGTGGTCCATACTTATAATAGTTTTAATGTTTACATTTATGTCTGCCTTAGATGGTAGTATTGTAAATGTGGCATTACCTAAAATGGCTACTGCTTTAAATGTAACAACATCTAGTATACAATTAGTTGCAACAAGTTATTTAATAGTCATCGCGGGAACGGTATTGATTTTTGGAAGACTTGGAGATATGTTTGGAAAGTCCAAGATGTTCATATTTGGGTTGGGATTATTTACCCTTGGTTCTTTGCTATGTGGTATAACAAGCTCTTTTCCAATACTTATTTTAGCAAGAGTAGTACAATCTATAGGTGCTGCTGGAACTATGGCTAATAATCAAGGGATTATTACAGAAACATTCCCCCCAAGTGAAAGGGGAAAAGCTCTTGGATTTTTAGGTACTTCTATAGCTTTAGGCTCCCTAATAGGACCAGGACTTGGAGGACTAATAGTAGGTGCAGCTAGTTGGGAGTATATATTTTTAATAAATGTGCCTATTGGAGTAATAGCATTATTTTTCGCTATTAAATTGCTGCCGAAAGAAAATAAAGCAGCTAAGGGCAAATTAGATATTTTAGGGGCTGCATTATTTGTGTTTGCAATAGTTCCACTTTTTGGAGCTTTATATGAAGGGCTAAGCATTGGCTTTGAAGATCCAATGATTTTATTGAGCTTTGCCATTGCGATTATCTCATTTATAATATTTATTTTTGTGGAAAAGAAAAAAGAAGATCCTCTATTACAATTGAATATATTTAGTAATAAATTATTTTCTTTAAGTATATTTTGTGCATTCATAACCTTTGTTGGAATATTCTGCAACAATATCATTCTTCCATTTTATCTTCAGGACGTAATGAATTATACACCAGAACATACTGGATTAATAATGATGGTTGATCCTTTGCTTTTAACAGTGGTAGCTCCTTTTAGTGGAAGTTTATCAGATAAGATTGGTTCAGAAGTTTTAACATTCATAGGCTTAATTCTCATAAGCTTAGGATTAGTATTAATGGCTACATTAAATGTTGATTCAAATTTATTAATTACAATAGTATTTATTGGAATCATGTCTATTGGTCTGGGATTATTTCAATCGCCTAATAATTCCTTGATAATGTCAACAGTACCGAAAGATAAACTTGGAATTGCAGGAAGTGTAAATGCTCTTGTAAGAAATTTAGGAATGGTATGTGGGATAGCTTTAGCTACAACACTTTTGTATAGTATGATGAGTTCAGCAATTGGACAGCGTGTTACTGATTTTGTAGTAGGAAGAAGTGATGCTTTTATATATGGTATGAGAAATGTATATATAGCTGCAGCGGTAATAAGTTTAATTGGAGCTGCCTTGACTTTTTTTAGATTAAGAAGTAAAAAGCTCTAACATGTATTTAAAGCACCAGTTTAAACTATGAATATTAAATATATGAAATACAGTTAAGTTCATTAGTTTTACTGACTATATACAGTAATTTATTTATATTATATTAAATATTTAAATAAAATAACAAAGTATATAAACTAGAATATTAAATTATGTCTAAAAAATATCATCATTTTATAAATATACATATACATATACAAGTAGTAGCTGGGAGTAGTCCAACTACTGCTTATTTTTTTATAATAAATTAAAATTTTATACATTGATTGAAATAATTGACAATAGTATTAAATAATGTACAATTATCTTATACAAACATAAAGGGGGAATTATAATGAAACATTCAAAAGCATTGTTGGTGTCCGGAATATTGGGAGCTTTATATGCTATATACCTAATAAGTTATTTTAGTGGAGTTATAACAAAAGGTTCAGGGGCAGCAGAACAAGTTGGAGGCGCAATAGCAACAGCATTAGTTACACCACATATGATATTGGTTGTATTGGCTGTGATTTTTAACTGGATTGCATACTTTATTAATAAGAGAGGGTTTGCATTAACAGGAGGAATATTATATTCTGTGGGTGGCGTATTATTCCTATTATACTTACCTTTTGTAATTCCATCATTGGTATTAAGTTTCGTCGGTTATGCAAAACTTAAAAAGATCAATGAAATTAATAGTCAAACTACAAATAGTATAAATCAATAAATCTTAATTAATCTGGCCAGGAGTAATTCCTGGCCTTATTTTATGCCTATAAATACAGTTAAGATTTTTTTATTTACTTTAAAGTATTGGGATTAGTATCATAAGAGTATAGTGTTATAAACAATAACATAGTAGAGATATTTGAAAATAAAAAGCACTCACGTAATTGTAAGCGCTTATAACATTATATAATATTATTTCATAGCATAATTAAATTGTTCACCTTCAATGTCAAACGTTAAATTTAATGAATTAGTATCAGTTTCAACTTCTTGAGGACATTGGATTATAAACCTCATACCCTGAGTTTCTAACGGTTTTAATTATACATTAAACATACATAATTTTCTATATTTTACTTTTGATTGGGAATAAAAATGATTATAATAGAAATATTTGAAATGCAAACAAGAGACTATTAAATAATTAAAGCAATCAAATTCAATAGTCTCAATCCGTATTCTATAATGTTGTTACCAATTTTCTCCTAAAACTTTTGTTACAAAAGTTTTTGAAATTTGTGCATCAAATTGACTGCCTGCATTTACCTTTAGCTCTTTTATAGTAGTATCAATATCTAAGGCATTTCGATATGTGCTGTTAGTAGTCATAGAATGATAAGCATCAGCTATATGTATGATTCTTGAGAAAAAGGGAATTTCATCTCCTTTTAGTCCTTTTGGGTATCCATTACCATCAATTCTTTCATGATGGTGCAATACATATTCAGCTATGTCTTTATATTTATTTAAGTAATTAAGAATTTTATAGCCTATTTCAGAGTGACGTTTTATTTCGCTTAATTCACTTTCGGTGAGATCATCATGCTTTAGCAAAATTTTGTAATCGACAGCTACCTTTCCTATATCATGTAATAAACCGGCTAATTCAAGTTTTTTTATTTCATCCTCGTCTAAGTCTAATGCTATGCCTAATTTTTTGCAAAGGGAACTTACCTCTTGCCCATGGAAATGCTTCACTAAATTTTTATCATATAAGATTGAATCTAAGTGTTTTATTAGATTGGCCTCAAAAATATCTCTATCAAGAAGTTTTTGACTATACATAGTATCATCAGCCTTATTACATATTTTTTCGAGTGATTGATTAGAAGTATATTTAGTTGCAAATCCGAAGGAAACTGATAAAATACTTTTCTCAACGGGAAGGTCTGATATGGAATCTTTTATAATATCAACAATTTGTTTTGCTTGTATAGAATCAGTTTTAGGAAGCAATATATAAAATTCATCTCCGCCAATTCTGGCAACAATGTCTTCTTTCCTACAAAATTTTTGTAGGATTTCTGCAAAAGTTTTTATGAGCTTATCGCCAGCTGTGTGGCCAAATATATCATTAGTAAACTTTAGACCATTTACATCGGATATAATGATAGAAATTGGATAATTATCTTCAGTATCTATTTCCCTTAGTTTTTCTTCAAAAAATCTTCTGTTATAAAGTCCAGTTAATTCATCGTGATAGCTTAAAAAGATATTTTGATTTTCGGCTTTTTTTAGTGTTGTGATGTTAAGAGCAAAAGAAGTCAATCCGATTGTTTTTCCATTATCTGAGGTTAGTGGGGAGTAATAGACTTGCCAGTATAAGTTTGAACATTCATTAGTTGTATATTCCTCCACAGTAGTGAAACTATCACCATTAAAAATTCTATCAAAGTTTTCTTTTAAATTTTGCTGATTTTTATTGTGTTTAATAATATCTAATATGTTCATGTTTTTCTCTATATTTTTGTGGTATAGACTAAAAATAGTTTTTTTGTATATATTATTAAAAGCAGTATAACGATAGCTCGTATCTAAAGAAAAAAACATAATTTCTTCGGAACTTTCTAAAACTGTTGATAACAATATATTTGATAATTGAATTTCATTTTTTGAGGCTATTAACCTATTAAAGATAATTTTAAGTAGTTTGAAATTTATTGCAGAACTTATAAGCACAAAAATTAAGCTCTTAACAATACCTATAGTTAGAGTCAATGAATTATTATAAAAGAACGATGTCATTATATTATTATAGAATAATATCCATAGTGTTAATATTAAAACGTAGCTAAATGTTATTTTTAAAGCCAAACTATTGGCGTTAATTTCATTTTCATCAAGAAGTTTTTCGAAAAAATCTAAATAACTTTTTGCTTTCCTCATTTTTATAACTTTAACCTCCTCTATAAAATTGTTATTTACCATGTGTTGGGTTTAGTTTCATTTTGTTTATAAAATTTATGCAGATCTTAATTTCTTAAAATCATCAGTGTAAATAGTAATAAAACTGTAGATAAAAAATATATAATTTATTGAGTATTATATAAAAGTTAAATTTAAGTAAAAAAAATATGAAACTACTTTGTAAAAAGGAATTTCAAAATAAAAAACAATACAAAATAGTTATTGTGTATTATTCTAGTATAGCATAAAATTGTATATCAACCAAATATTATTAATATCTCTGTATTATTAAGTCATTATATGTATTTATTTCATATATTACTTATTGTAAGCCACCAATTTATAGGTATACTTTGCATTCATTTGTAGTTTAATTAAATTATTATGTATAAAAACTGTACATAATAACTATTTTGTACCATTAATTATATATGTAGTGTAATAATGCTATTAATAAAACATATTAACCTTATATTACGCGTATAAATAAATTCTAGAATTAATGATTTAATAATGGCTGATTTCTTATTTATGCTAAGGAATCAGTAATTTTCACTGGGAAGTATTCTAAATAGGATACTTCTTTTCTATTTTAAAATAAAAGTATCATAATTTAATGGAATTGATACTGGTAAGCTGACATAATAATAATTCTAAATGGAACACATAGATAACTCCTTCATAAACTATAAACGACGAGATATATTTTGAATTACTTATAGAATAATTTATTTAATAATTCTTACTAACCTTAATTGTTTGATATTTATGCTTGCATAATTAAAATACAATATATTTAGTAATTTTCTTAATTTTTTTAGTAGAGGAGGTTTATTGAAATGAATAATGATTGTGATACTTGCAAAGAAGTAAAGGAAAATTCGCCAACTATTTTAAAATGTAGTAGTCCTAATTCAAGTGTAATTACTACAGTTCCAGTGGGAACCCCAACTCCTTTCACTGTAGCTACTCGTGCTTTAAATAAATGTGGACTAAGTAATTCAAAGGTTTTACTTGAGTTTGCAAGCAATATTATAATTAATGAGGCGTTTACTGGAACTATAATTTTTCAAGTTTATAAAACTTGCAATAATCAAGTTGGTCCAATACCTATCGGACCTGCTTGGGTATTTTCGGTAACAATAACAGAAACTTTGCCAGGTGTAACTGAAACATTCTCATTCTTTGTTTGCGATAGTAATTGCTGCAATGATGAATGCTGCATATATACAGTGGTCGCAACTATAACTGCAACTGTTGTGCCTACTGCTATTAATATTAACAATGCCACACTATCTGCAATTGTTGCTGGTTAAGATTTCAACTAAAATAATATATTAAGACTCATGGAATTCAATCCATGAGTTTTATAAATATAATTGGTATTATGTTTATTGTTTAAGATAGTTATAGAAGAAACTTGACTAAGTGACTACGATTTAAATGATGTAAGCGTAAAAAAGAAAGTAGTAAGCTGTGTCGATGAAGCTATAGTATTTTGCGGTTCTTCAAAATATAGCTGACTATAAATACTATAATAACTCTAAAACTATCAACAGTTTGTGAAAAAAGTAATAAAAATTGTGGATAAGTAATGCTCGATTGTGGATTAAATAATCTGAGTGCTTTTTTGCTGCTCATAGTAATTTACTACAAGGTAAATATAATATCATCACATATCTGTTCATCTCTAAATGGAATTTTGTATTCTTTAAAAATCAATTGAATTCCAGAAGGGTTAGCAGGTAGCGGCGGCCATATAACAAAGTTGTAGTGGGTATGCCCAGAGCCTCCGGCTCCATCTAGCATTCTGCAATCATATGGCTCAGCTATAAACATTTCAAAATTAGTATGCGATGAGCTAGAGTCCTTTGTATTATCCCAATCTATATTAAAGGATATAACGCTGGAGTTAGAATATTGACGAATAGAAATTACAGAAAAGAGTCTGTTATCTCTTTCAATCAGCTTCAATATTGGGAGATTTTTCTGAAAGCCTTCGGGTTTAACTGAAGGTTTATGTATCTTTTCATTCCACATTGAGCCAAATATTGATTTTAAAAAGTCCTCATATAAGTTGAATTTTTCTGCCCACTCAGCAATGTACTCCAAAGGTGGATAACCAGGGTTATTATCTGAAATTTCCTTACGTTCCTGTATTAATCCGCAGATTTTTTCGTCTATTTGTTTAGCTCTTTCATCATAATGATTAGTTGGTCTTCTAAATGACGATAGTTCCATATCATACCTCCAAAAATTTTTTAATTAAATTATATAGGTAGTAATTAGCTTTTGGCATTAAGATATCTATTTAGCTGTTTTTTATTAAACTCTTTGTTGTGCACTATACTAGAAATCATATACATATTTGTGCAAGAGGTATTTGAAATTGAGCTGTGAAGGTTGTTAGTGGGAGGTTGTTCCATTTATTGCTTGTCTTGAACTTGTTTCAGGAGCATGCAGAAATGGGACAACCTTCCAGCGAAAATTTCATAAGTCCGATGGAACAAATATGTATGTGATTTCGGTAAGGCACCACATAGATCTAAGAGACTAAGAGTGTCTATAGTTTTTGGGCGTTGTATTTGTAATCTTAAAGAAGTTTCTATTAAAGGAACGTATACTTGAATAGCCGCATTTATAAGCAATATCTGTAATTGGATCTTCTGAGTTTATTAGTAAATATGCTGCATAACTTACTCGATTTTGGTTAATAAAATCTACAAAGGAAATCCCCAAAATTCTATTTAAGTATTTTGAAAGATAATTATAGTTATAACAGAATTCATTAGAAATGGTTTTTAAGGAAATGTCTTTAGTGAAATTATCCTGAACATAGCTTAGAATTTTATGAAGAAGCTGATAATCACTTTTTTCGCTTGGAAGTAATTTGGTTTGTTCCATTACTTCAGAACATATTAAGTAAAGACATGCCTTCATTTGAAGAATACTGGCATTTTCACTGAAAATTTTGTCTAGTACTAAAGCTTCCGAAATACTGGATAGATTAAATACGGGATTTTCAAGAAATTTACCATAAGTAGTATTTTCAAAGGTTTTTACGTACTTTGGCGAAAATACACAAATATCAGCTTCAGAGTATTCCTTAGTTGAAATGGAATGGATTTCATAAGGCAGAACAAGCATACAGTCATTTTTCTTAAGTTCAAAGGTTCTATTGTTTACGCAGACTTCCAAATTACCTGCCTTAACATAAATAAATTCAAAGCTTCGGTGTAAATGAACCTGGTAAGTAAGACTCACAGGATGATAATTTGAAAAAAGAGTGCCTTCACCAAAATGATATGCCTCATACTTTAACATAAAATGCCTCCAAAAGCGTAATTTTGTCTATAATTATATAAATAGTTTCTTGTTACGTCAACTAAAAGTTTTATATCATTAAGTTAACGAATAAATATTTAAGAGGACAGCTTTTGAAGTTAATAAATATATTAAAGAATAGAGGGATATGTGTGAATAATGAACAAAGAAATACTCATGAAGCTGCAGTGAAGGCAGCAAAAGAATTAGTAGCTAAAATGACCTTGCAGGAAAAAGCAGAGCAACTGACTTATAATTCGCCAGCAGTTAAACGTTTAAATATACCCGAATATAACTGGTGGAATGAAGGTCTTCATGGCGTAGCAAGAGCAGGCACGGCTACTGTTTTCCCTCAAGCTATTGGACTTGCAGCTATGTTTGATGAGGAGTTTTTAGGAAAGATAGCAGGAATCATTGCGACAGAAGGACGTGCAAAATACAATGAGAATAGCAAAAAAGAAGATAGAGATATATATAAAGGCCTAACTTATTGGTCACCTAATGTTAATATCTTCAGAGATCCTAGATGGGGAAGAGGTCATGAAACTTATGGAGAAGATCCATATTTAACATCTAGATTAGGAGTTGCTTTTGTAAAAGGTCTGCAGGGAGATGGCAAGTACCTAAAGTTATCAGCTTGTGCAAAGCATTTTGCAGTTCATAGCGGGCCAGAAAGCTTAAGACATGAATTTAATGCGGTTGTTAGTCAAAAAGATTTACATGAAACTTATCTTCCAGCTTTTGAAGCTTGTGTAAAAGAAGCAAATGTAGAAAGTGTAATGGGAGCATATAACAGAACAAATGGAGAACCTTGCTGCGGAAGTAAGGCCTTATTAAAGGATATATTAAGAGGCAAGTGGGGATTTAAGGGACATGTAGTATCTGACTGCTGGGCACTTGCAGATTTCCATATGCATCATAAAGTTACCAGCACAGCAACTGAATCAGTAGCCTTAGCAATAGAAAATGGATGCGACCTTAATTGTGGAAATATGTATTTGAATTTATTATTAGCATATAAAGAAGGTCTTGTAACAGAAGAGCAGATAACTACAGCAGCAGAAAGACTTATGACAACTAGGTTTAAGCTTGGAATGTTTGATGAAGACTGCGAATATAATCAAATACCATATGAAGTAAATGACTGCAGAGAACATAATCAGGTATCTTTAGAAGCATCAAGAAAATCCATGGTACTATTAAGAAATAATGGCATACTTCCATTAGACAAGTCAAGGTTAAAGGCAGTTGCAGTAATTGGACCAAATGCAAATAGTGAAATTATGTTAAAGGGAAATTATTCAGGCACTGCATCTAAATATACAACAATATTAGATGGAATTCATGATGTATTAGATGATGACGTAAGAGTATATTATTCAGAAGGCTGTCATTTATATAAAGAGAAGGTAGAGGATCTTGCAAGAAGAGATGATAGACTAGCTGAGGCAGTTTCAGTGGCAGAAAGAGCAGATGTTGTTATCTTATGCTTAGGTTTAGATTCTACTATTGAAGGAGAGCAAGGGGATGCAGGTAACGGCTATGGTGCAGGAGATAAGTTAGATTTAAATTTACCAGGAATACAACAGGAATTACTTGAAAAAGTACTTGGGACTGGAAAGCCAGTAGTAGTAGTTCTTGGAACTGGAAGCGGATAAACTCTTAATGGAGCAGAAGAAAGATGTGCAGCTATCTTAAATGCATGGTATCCAGGAAGCCATGGTGGTACAGCAGCAGCAGATATATTATTTGGAAAATGTTCACCAAGTGGTAAGCTTCCAGTAACCTTCTACAAAGATACAGACAAGCTTCCTGAGTTCACTGATTATGCTATGAAGGGAAGAACTTATAGATATATGGATGAAAGCAACTGCTTATATCCATTTGGCTATGGCTTGACTTATTCAACTGTTGAATTATCGAATTTACAGGTGCCAGCTGTTAGAGGTGAATTTGACGGCATTGACATCAGTGTAGAAATTGAAAATACTGGCTCTTACGATATAGAAGAAGTAGTTCAATGCTATATAAAGGATTTAGAATCAAAATATGCAGTGCTTAACCACAGTTTAGCAGGGTTCAAACGAGTTTCCTTGAAGAAGGGAGAAAGTAAAACTGTAACAATGAAGTTAAATAGAAGAGTTTTTGAAGCAGTGAATGATGCTGGAGAAAGAATTCTTGACAGCAAGAAGTTTAAATTATTTGTCGGTGTATCGCAGCCAGATAAGAGAAGTCTTGAGCTTGGAGCAGCAGCACCACTAAGTGTAAATATTGAATTAGCATAAAAACTTAACTTATAAATGAATGCTAAAAGATATACGATAGGAGAGAAGAATATGGAAAAGACTACAAAACAAAATGAACCTTTAGTAACTCATATTTATACTGCAGATCCTTCTGATCATGTATTTGAAGGTAAAATTTATATTTATCCTTCTCATGATCTTGATCAAGTCATGGTTTCAAATGATAATGGAGACCAGTATAACATGGAGGATTATCACATTTTATCTCTTGATGATACGGACTCACCTTGCGTTGACCATGGTGAAGCAATTCACTTAAGAGATATTCCATGGGCAAGTAAACAATTATGGGCTCCAGATGCTGCATATAAAAATGGCACATATTATTTATTTTTCCCAGCAAGAGATAAAGATGAGATCTTTAGACTCGGGGTAGCTACTAGTTCAAACCCTGCTGGACCATTTAAGGCTCAGGAAAGTTATATACCAGGCAGCTTTAGTATTGATCCTGCTGTTTTAATGGATGATGATAATAGATCATATGTTTACTTCGGAGGCCTTTGGGGTGGACAATTAGAAAAATGGCAGACTGGTACTTTCAAGGCGGATGCTGAAGGACCTGCTGTTACAGAGCCTGCTATAGGACCAAGAGTAGCTGAATTAACTGATGATATGCTTACTTTTAAGGAAAGCTCTGAAGAAATATCAATTGTTGACGAAGAGGGTAATCCTATACTTGCTGGTGATGAAGAAAGAAGATATTTTGAAGGGCCATGGGTTCATAAATACAATGGAAATTATTATCTTTCATATTCTACTGGCACTACTCACTGTATTGTATATGCTATGAGTAAAAATCCAAAAGGTCCTTATACTTTTAAAGGAAAAATACTTAATCCTGTACTAGGCTGGACTACTCACCATTCAATTGTTGAATTTGAAGGTAAATGGTATTTATTCTATCATGATAGTTCTCTATCAGGTGGAGCTGACAATAAACGTTGCGTAAAATACACTGAAATAAAATACAATGCTGATGGAACTATCCAAACAGTAGAATTACCTAAGTAATTTAAATTATCAATATGATAATAAAATTTATATAGAATTATTATTGCAATATAAATATATCCTAAAAAGGCAGACAAAACGAAAGCTTGTCTGCCTTTAATCTTATTTATGCTTATCAAGTTTAAGCTGATCCTCACCCCATATGTATAATTCCTTTAAGGTTGGAAGTAAGGCCTTACCTCTTTCTGTCAAAGAATATTCAACCTTAGGAGGAATAGTCTCATACTTTGACTTACAATATCAAGTACATATAGAGGCAATCTGTTTCATATATTATTATCAAGGAATTCTTTATCATAATTCATATAATCACTCATAAGCATTACTCCTTCAAATTGTATAGTGTACTTTTTATACTGATATAGAAAGAACTGAATTTATTCTTTGTGAGATATTGATTAGAACAGAAAAATAGATCATTAGAAAAAGGAGTGCTATTTATGAAAGTTTGTGCTATCAACGGAAGTCCAAGGAAAAATAAAAATACAGCTACCTTGCTTCAAAAAGCTTTGGATGGAGTGAAAAAAGCTGCAAAGGATAAGGAAATCGAAACCGAAATGATCAATTTATATGATTTCAACTATACTGGATGTAAAAGTTGCTTTTCTTGTAAGAGATTTGGAGGCAAAAGTTACGGAAAATGTGCAGTAAAAGATGATATTCAAGAAGTTTTAGAAGAATTATCTCAAACTGATGGAATTATATTTGGGTCTCCAGTATATTTTGGGGATATAACAGGTCAATTACGATCATTTTTAGAACGATTATTATTCCATTATTTAGTGTATGATAATAATTATAGTTCACTGGCACCAAAAAAAATGCCAACAGCAATGATTTATACAATGAATGTAACAGAAGAAATAATGAATAAATCAGGTTATCTATCAACTTTTAACAATATAGAAGCATTCATTGGAAAAGTATTCACAAAACCGTTAGTTATGCATTCAAATGATACTTATCAATTTGATGACTACTCAAAATATAAAATGGAAGTATTCTCTGAAGAAGCAAAAGCAGCACATAGAAAGGTTCAATTTCCTTTAGATTGCAAAAAGGCATTTGAAATGGGGGCTAGTTTAATTAAGTAGTATATTTTTATTATATAAGTTCTAATTAACAATGTACGTTTAACAATCCACAATGAATGATGAAACTTTTTTGAAATTACTAAAACTAATATTTTAGTAAAGTGTATTAATTCAATTAAAACTTATGTATTTCAATTAAATTTGTATATAAGTTTAATTATAAAATATTTTACAAAGTCATAATAAATGGGGTATAAATATAGTAACTTAAATGAATGGAGATGTATATATGAAGTTTATAGAATTAGCTGCTAAAAGATATTCTGTAAGAAATTTTGACACAAAAAAAATCAATCAAGAGGACTTGAATTTAATTTTAAAAGCAGGCCAATTAGCTCCAACTGCTGGAAATCGCCAGCCTCAAAGAATTTTGGTACTTGAAAGTGAAGAAGCTCTTGCTAAGCTAAAAACTTGCACAGTTTATCATTTTAATGCACCTTTAGCTTTACTTATATGCGCTGATAAAAGTGAAGCATGGGAACGTAGTTATGACGGAAAAGTCCATACTGATATTGATGGAAGTATTATTGCTACACATATGATGTTACAAGCTGCTGAACTTGGCCTAGGTTCAACATGGGTTGGTCATTTTGATCCTGCTGCTATACGTGATGCTTTTAATATACCAACAAATCTTGAACCTGTATGTCTTTTACCAATTGGTTATCCAAGCAACGAAGCTAAGCCAAATCCTAACCACGAAAAAAGAAAAGATATTTCCCAAACTGTATTTTATAATAATTTTTAATGTGTGATTTATTTATTAGCATAATTTAATTATACAATTAATGAAATGTGAGTTCTTTGGAATTCACTTTTTTTATTCTTTAGAAATTTATAATAAAGCAAAATCTGTGGGTAACTTATGAAAAGCTATTTAATTATGTTCTGTGTAGAAAAAGAATAAAAAATAAATCTTATTCTCTGCAAAAAATGAGCCGCTACAAACTTAGTTAGTTACTTTTGTAGCAGCTCTTTCTATTTTAGTTTAATAAATAAATACTTTTTAAAACTTATTTAATAAGTAAAAATTTCGAATGTAAAGGTAAACAAATCACATATAATTACAATTCAGATTGCTGTAAAATAACTTTTGTAAACGATTAGCAGAGGGCTGGGGTGGTTAAAATTGAGTAATACATTTTTAGAAATGAAAAATATACACAAAAGGTTTCCTGGAGTCTATGCACTTAAAGGCGTTCAATTAGAAATTCAAAGAGGAGAGGTACATGCTCTATTAGGTGAAAACGGTGCTGGAAAATCAACCTTAATGAAAATACTTGGAGGAGTCCATACGCAGGATGAAGGACAAATATTTGTTGAGGGAGTTGATTGCGGAGTTATTAGCCCAACTAAGGCTGCAGAGCTAGGTATTGGATTTGTTCATCAAGAACTAAATTTAGCAGAAACCTTGACAGTAGCTGAAAATGTTTATATGGGAAGACTTCCATATAAAAATGAAAAACTAGGAATTGTTGACCATAAGAAATTAAATAATGATACAGCTTTGATAATTGATAGATTGGGGATTGATATAAAACCTAATGATTTAGTTATGGAATTACCAACAGCTAAAAAGCAAATGGTTGAAATAGCTAAAGCCATAAGTTTAAATGCTAAAATGATCATCTTTGATGAGCCGACAACCTCACTATCTCAAAAGGATGTTGAAAATCTCTTTAAGGTTATAAAAACTTTAAAGAAGGATGGAGTGGCAACAATATACATATCACATAGATTGAAGGAAGTTTTTGATATTTGTGATAGAGCTACCGTCTTAAGAGATGGAACTTATATAGAAAGCTGTGACTTAGAAGGAATCACTCAGGAAAAGCTTATAAATATGATGGTAGGAAGAGATTTAACTGAGTTATTTCCAAAAGAAATTTTTGAGCCAAAAGAATATGTTTTAGAGGCTAAAGAGATCAGTGATTACGAGGGAAGAGTCAGAAAAGTCAGTATTAAGGCAAGAAAAGGTGAAATTTTAGGAATAGCCGGTCTAGTAGGGGCAGGAAGAACGGAATTGATGAGACTTATTTTTGGTGCTGATAAGATGAGTGAAGGGCAAATATTCGTAAACGGGAAAGAAATAAAAATTAAGTCACCAATTGATGCTATTAAGAACGGTATCTGTCTTTTAACAGAAGATAGAAAAAATCAAGGTTTATCTTTAGTTCTGAGTGTTCTTGATAATATAACCTTAACAAATTTGGGGGATTTTGTTTTAAACCATAAGAAGCTTAGAGAGACAGGAGAAAAATTTAAAGGGGCTTTGGAGATTAAGACAGCAAATCTTGATGTTATGGCAGGATCATTATCAGGAGGAAATCAACAAAAATTAATATTAGCTAAGTGGTTAAATACAGATTCGGATGTATTTATTTTTGATGAACCTACTAAAGGAATAGATGTAGGTACTAAGGCAGAGATATATCATATAATGAATGATTTAGTTAGAAAAGGAAAAGTAGTTATTATGGTTTCTTCTGAATTACCAGAATTACTAGGTATGTCAGATAGAATATATGTTATGTGTGAAGGAAGTCTTACGGGAGAACTTAGCAGAGAAGAAGCGACACAGGAGAAGATTATGAAATTAGCTACGCTTGGAGGGATAGTAAATGATGAAGCAAGAGATTGATAATAATGTTGTGTCAGAAAAAAGTGCAAAGAGTAAATTGGAGGGACTAAACTTAAAAAGTCTATCTTTAAAATATTCGATTTATTTAGTACTTGTAGTACTTATTGCAGTTTTTTCTATAATAAGTCCAGACTTTTTAGGAACAGCCAATGTTTCAAATTTCTTTAGACAGATTCCTACAATAGGAATCATGACGGTTGCTATTACTATGGTATTAATAACTGGTGGAGTTGATCTTTCAATAGGTGCAGTAGCAGCTTTTGCAGGATGTACAGTAGCTTATTTGGCTGTAAAGGGAGTAAATATGCCGGTTTCGTTACTTGCTGGATTAATAGTAGGAGGACTTTGGGGAGTACTTAATGGAGTATTGATTACAAAGTTTAAGCTGGAATCCTTCATACTTACTATGGGTTCATCTTATTTAGTAAGAGGATTAATACTGTTTTTTACAAACGGAATTTACATTAAAGGGGTTCCGGATTGGTTTTACAATCTTTCAAATACAGAGGTAGGTATATCAATAATACATACTAATACTGTAGTGTTTATAATAATAGTTTTAGCTGTAGCTTACTTAATGAAAAATACCCGTTTTGGAAGGTATTGTTATGCAGTTGGTTCTAATAAGGAAGCAGGAAGATTATCAGGTATAAATGTAAACAAGCATGTTATAAAAGTATATGCAATAGAAGGTGTTTTAGCTGCAATAGCAGGTATCTTATTGATGTCAAGCATAAACGTTGGTGCTCCAAGTGAAATAAATGGTCCAGATTTATTTGCAATGGCAGGTGCAATCATGGGTGGAGTACAATTCGGCGGCGGAGTTGGAACAATTGGAGGCGCTATGGTTGGTATATTTACTATCCAGGTATTCCAAAGTGGATTAGCTATCCTTGGAATTAACTCATTCTTACAACAAGCCGTTACTGGAGCTGTTATTATCCTTGCTATAGTTGTTGATTTCTATAGAAAAGGAAACATATTTAAAAAGAAGAGCTGATAATAAAAAATAAAAGGTTATCTATGCTGAATTCAGTGAATTTTCTAAGCAGTTTCCTGTAAAGGAATTCACTAAGGAAGGCTTTATAAAAAATAAATAATAGATAAATTTCTGAAGAACAGAGGGGGATTAATTTTTATGAAGAGAAAAATTATTGCTGCATTATCAACAGTATGTATTGTTGCTAGTTTAGCAGGATGTGGAAAAGCAGCACAAACTCAAGGAACAGCAAGTTCAAGTGGAAAAAAGATAATTTACTTCATTCCAATAGTTGATACAGGAGCTTACTGGTCACCTATGAAAAAGGCAGCTCAAGATGAAGCTGCAGCATTAGGATATGATTTAGTAGTTAAAACTTCACCACCAAACGAAACACAAAAAAATGAAAAACATATAGGTTTCCTTGATGAAGCTGTAAAAAATAAAGCAGCAGGAATAGCAATAGCACCTATGGACCCTGATATGTTTGATAAAAAGGTAAAGGAAGCAAATGATGCAGGAATTCCAGTTGTAACTTTTGATGCTGATGTTAATACAAAGCAAAATAGAATATCTTATATAGGTACAGATAATAAGCTTGCAGGAGAACAACTTGGAGAAAATGGAGCTAAGATCTTAAAGGATAAAGGTATTACAAAAGGTAAAATAGCCTTAGCAGCTGTAAACTTAACTCAAACAACTATGACATATAGACAAGACGGAATAAAAGCTGGTTTTGAAAAGGTTATGGGAGATGATGCAAAGAATTTTCAATGGTTAGAACCAATTCAAGATAATGACCAATCAGCAGAATCAAAGAGACAATTAGAAGGTCAAATAACTTCAAATCCAGATATGGTAGCTGTATTCTCATTAGGTTCAGAAGGTCCTGATACAGGTGTAATGGAAGCTATAAAATCTCAAGGTAAAGCTGGAAGCATATATCACTTTGGTTTTGACTATACTCCAACTTGGGAAAATGGTGTAAGCACAAATTTAATATCAGGTATTGTTGACCAAGATTCTTATAATATAGGTAAAACAATAATAGATACCTTAGATAAGAAGATAAAAGGTGAAAAGGTTGATGATAATTATCCAATACCAGTTCAATGGGTAACTGCAGATAAGATTGTTGATTATGGAAAAGAAAAACAAAAACAATTTACAACTGAAACTAAATAATAAGTAAATAAAGATAAAATTTAAAGTTAAAAAGGTTAACTCAAGCAATTAATATGCCACTAGTAGACATAATAGATGACAGCATTTATTTTGTATAGTTTGATTCAGTATAGGATGTAAAATACACTTACCTTTATATACTCTCAAATCTACTTTAACATATTTTTAGGTTGAGTTACCCTTTTTAATGCTATTAGGCACAATCAAATAAATAACAAGTCCATTTGCCAGCCTATTTTCCATTAGAGGAAGCTCGACTCGCTACGCTTGCTGAGTACTCACAGAGTAAGCGACCATCATCAAATCATAGATTTGAGATGCCTGCTTAACCGACTCACACCAAATCAGAGATTTGGGTTCTCTGCTCATCGGCAAATTGACCTAATAGACCCACTATGAGTCCAATTTACCTCCTTGCCTGATGAAAAATATTCAAGGCAACCTTGGACCTGTTATTTATTTTCATGTGCCTTAAATAATTACTTTGGTAGCAATGGTTTATGGGAGGGTATCAAATGAAATTTTTTAGGAAGTTTAGTGTAGGGAAGAGATTAGTATTTTCATATGCGTTATTATTCATAATTATTATATTAGTAGGTATTATTGGTTTAAAGAGTTTAAGTAAGGTTAATGATGATTCAAATAGTATGTACGAGGATGATCTTGTATCTATAGATATATTACATAGGCTGGATGAAAATTCATTACAGATAAATAACGATATTTTAAGTTTGATTTACGATAACGATGAATTAATGATAAAACAATTAAATGATAATATTTCAAGTGCATATGCAGAAGGAGATTCCTTAGTAGACAAATATAATGAATTAAATTTAGATGATTATCAGAAGAAGGAACTTTCTAATTTCAATGAAAGTTATAAGGATTATAAGAAAAAAGGCCAATCAGTATTAGATTTTGTTAAAGGAAATAAATATAATGATGCTGTATTGGATTATAGAAATTTAGCAATATCACAAAGCAATGTTGCTGCATCTTTAACTAAGCTATTAGAATATAGCTCAATAAAGGCAAAAGAAGAAAATAACAGTAACATGGACTCGTACAATAAGGTTGAGATACAAATAATGGCTTTTATAGGTATAGGATTAATTTGTACTTTAATTTTAGGCATAATTATGACAAGGAATATAACAGTACCATTAAGGAAAATAAAAAATTATGCTGGCAATCTGGCACAGTATAATTTTTCTGAGGAAATTGCAGTTGAAGGAAAGGATGAATTTTCAGAGACTGGAGCTGCCCTTAATTCAGCGCTGCAAAATGTAAAAATATTAATAAAATTAATATTAGATAATTCAGCTGAGCTGTCAGCTTCTTCTGAAGAATTAACTGCGTCAGTACAGGAGATAAGCTCTAAGCTTTCTTATATAAATCAATCTACAAAGGAGATAGCAGCAGGGGCTGTAGAGACAAATTCATCGACAGGAGAGGTTATTTCATCAATCAAGAAAATTGATGAAAACATAAGCAATTTATCTGGAATAGTAAATCAAGAAGTGGAAAAGTCCATGGAGATAAAATCTAAATCCAGTGTTATTATGGAAAAAAGTGAAACGTCCCAGCAATTATCAAAGAATATATATGAGGAAAAGAATAAGAAAATTAAGGAAGCAATAGAGAGAGGAACTATAGTAAAAGAAATAGAAACTCTGGCAGGAGCTATTATTAATATTTCATCACAGACTAATCTCTTAGCATTAAATGCAAGCATAGAAGCGGCTAGAGCAGGAGAGGCGGGGAAAGGTTTTTCAGTAGTTGCAGATGAAGTAGGAAAATTAGCTGATCAATCTATATCAACCGTAGGTGGTATTAATGAAATTGTTAAAGAGATAAAAAACGTGTATAATGAATTGTCAGAAAGTTCTAAAGGAATTTTGTATTATATAGAGAAAAATGTATATAATGACTATAAATTTATGATAGAATCAAGTAAAAGTTATGAA
>JAEZKY010000380.1 GCA_023435985.1 Bacillota bacterium
CTATAACATCGAGCACTACATGAACCTTTTATTCTAAATCTATGTTATTTTTGTGGTCTCATTGTTGGAAATAATATAACATCTCTAATTGACGCTGAATCAGTTAAGAACATTATAAGTCTGTCTATTCCCATTCCCATTCCACCTGTAGGCGGCATACCTGTTTCAAGAGCACTCATGAACTGCTCATCTAATAAATATGCTTCATCATCACCTAATTCTCTTTCCTTAGCTTGTTGCTCAAATCTTTGTCTTTGAACTATTGGATCATTTAATTCTGAATATGCATTGCAAAGTTCTCTACCAAATACAAAGCCTTCAAATCTTTCAGTAAATTCTGGATTTCCTCTTTTCTTTTTTGTAAGAGGTGATATTTCAACTGGATAGTCCATTACAAATGTAGGTTGAATCATATTAGCTTCACCAAATTCTTCATATAAAGCATTTAATACATCACCTTTTGTAACTGTCTCTAAAGGCTTAGCAAATTCTAAATGCTTTTCTTTAGCTATAGCTTGAGCTTCTTCATTTGACTTAATTTCATTAAAGTCTACCCCTGCATGTTCCTTAACAACATCTACCATAGTTACTCTTCTCCATGGTGGAGCAAAGTCTATTTCTGTTCCTTGATAAGTAACTTTAGTTGTTCCATTTATTTTTTCACAAATATATGCAACCATATTTTCTGTTATTTCCATCATATCATTATAATCTGAGTATGCTTCATATAATTCAATTGCAGTAAATTCTGGATTATGTCTTATGTCCATACCTTCATTTCTGAAATTTCTACCTATTTCATATACTTTTTCAAAGCCCGCAACTATTAGTCTCTTAAGATATAATTCAGTTGCAATTCTTAAATACATATCCATATCTAAAGTATTGTGGTGAGTTATAAATGGTCTTGCAGCAGCACCTCCTGCTATTGGGGAAAGAATTGGAGTTTCTACTTCCAAAAATCCTTTATTATCCAAGAATTCTCTCATTGCAGATATAATCTTACTTCTCTTTATAAATGTAGTTTTTACTTCCGGATTAGTAATTATATCTACTTCTCTTTGTCTATATCTTAGATCTGGGTCTTTTAATCCATGCCATTTTTCTGGAAGTGGCTTTAAAGATTTACCAATCAATTCGAAAGTATTAGCATTTACTGTTACTTCCTCTGTTTTTGTTTTAAATACTTCTCCAGTTACTGCTACCCAGTCTCCTAAATCAAGTGTTTTATACTGCTTTAGGTTTTCTTCTCCTACTTTATCTATCTTTAAAAATAATTGTATTTTTCCGTCAATGTCATGTATATCTGAGAAAACTACTTTCCCCTGGCCTCTTTTTGACATTATTCTTCCTACAACAGTTACTTCCTTACCTTCTAGCTCGTCATAATTAGCTTTAACTTCTTCTGATGTATAAGTTCTATTAACTTTATAAACATCAAAAGGATCTTTTCCAGCATTTTGTAGCTCCGCTAATTTAGCTCTTCGAAGCCCTTCTTGTTCACTGTATTGAGATTCTAACTCCTGTATACTCATTTCTTCTGTTGACATATTGTACCTCCAATTAACTTCTACTTATTTCTAAAATCTCAAACTTGTTCACTCCATCTGGAATTATTACTTCTACTATATCACCAACCTTTTTACCAACTAAAGCATTGCCAACTGGTGATTCGTTTGATATTTTAAAATTCATAGGATCCGCTTCTGCTGAACCTACTATTGAGTATTCAACTTCTTCATCAAATTCATAGTCCTTAACCTTAACCTTTGATCCAACTGATACAATATCATTTGGAATTTCAGATTCATCAACGACAACTGCATTTTTTAACATATTTTCTAATTGAATTATTCTTCCTTCTGTAAATGCTTGGTCGTTTTTAGCTTCATCATATTCGGAATTTTCACTTAGATCTCCATATCCTAAAGCAATTTTTATTTTTTCAGTTATTTCTTTTCTTTTTACTGTTTTTAAATATTCAAGTTCATTTTCTAATTTTTTAACACCTTCATAAGTCATTAAATATTGTTTTGCTTGGCTCATATACTTTAACTCCCCTTTAAAACCTTATATATTTATTACTTTAATAATCGTATTCATTAAATTTATCTAAAATCTAGCATTACGCAAATCAACCTAGATAATTTATATTATTAAAATATTGTACTTCACCTAAATAATTAAATTAAATTTTGAAGCAATATTAAAGTAAACTTTTAACCTCAAAATCATTTAACTAATTATAAATCAGCATATTTGATATGTCAATAAATCCTATCCTTAAGCAATTTGCGATATTGAATTTTAATTTATCTCATGAAATTCACACATGATTAAAATTATCTAACCAATTAACATATAATTTATAAGCTATACAATTTATAATATTATATACTTAAAAAGCCTATTTATTTGTTAATATATAATTTACATTTTTCTAAATATTAATAATATGCTTAAATTTAATAATTTATTCTTATATTACTACATACCTATACCTCTTCTTTATATTCAGTTAAAATCTTAATTACCTCTTTACTATCAATTTTGCTGTTGATCACATTTTTGATTTCTGCACTTCCTGGAAGTCCTTTTAAATACCACGAAGCATGCTTACGCATTTCTCTTATCGCCTTAAACTCACCATCGTACTTAAGCGCTAAAGCATAATGTTTAAGACACATTTCAATTTTTTCCTTATTCGAAACTTCTTCTATTTCCTCACCACTTAAAGCCTTAGCTATCTGTTTAAATATCCATGGATTTCCTTGACTTCCCCTAGCAATCATTATCCCATCACAATTAGTTAATCGCTTTAGCTTAAGAGCATCGTTTGCTGAAAACACATCTCCATTACCTATTACAGGAATAGAAACACTATCTTTAACCTTTTTTATTATATCCCAATCTGCAACTCCCTGATACATTTGCTTTCTAGTCCTTCCATGGACTGCAATTGCATCAGCTCCAGCTTGCTCCATCCCCTTTGCAAATTCTACTGCATTGACATTATCCTCATCAAATCCCTTTCTAAACTTTACAGTAACAGGTTTTGTTGAAATTTTTTTTATTTCTCTCACAATTTGATAGGCAAGATTTGGCTCCTTCATCAATGCAGAGCCCTCTCCATTTTTAACGATTTTAGGTGCAGGACATCCCATATTTATATCTATTATACAAATATCATTTCTGTTATTTAAATATTTTTCACAAATATCCGCCATTATCTCGGGTTCTCTCCCAAAAATTTGAGCTGCTACTGGTTTTTCTTCATCTGCAATTCTAAGTAAGGACTGTGTATTCTCACTTCCATAATATAAAGCTTTAGCGCTAACCATTTCAGTATAAACTAATCCACATCCCATCTCTTTACATAGTCCTCTGAATGATATATCAGTTACACCCGCCATTGGCGCCAAAAATATATTATTTTCAAAGATCAAGTTTCCTATTTTCATCTAAAATGTACTCCTTACCTTTTAATTCTTACTTTTGAGGATCTTCTACTTCAGCGTTTTTTTCATAAAGTAATTTTAATCCTTCTAATGTTAATTCTGAATCAACCTTGTCTATTACATCAGTTCCTTTAGCTATTAGATTAGCCAATCCACCTGTTGCTAGCACAAAAGGGTCTTCTTTATATTTAGAATTTTTCATCTCTTTCTTCATTTTTTTAACTATATATTCAACTTGCCCAATATATCCAAATAAAATACCTGCCTGCATACTTGATACTGTATTTTTACAAATCATGTTTTTAGACATTTCCAATTCTACCCTAGGAAGCTTAGCTGCTCTTTCAAACAAAGCATCTGCTGAAATTCTTATTCCTGGACATATACATCCTCCAAGATAATCACCATTGGCTCTTACTGCACAAAAAGTTGTAGCTGTTCCAAAGTCTATTATTATTACTGGCCTCTTATAAATTTCATATGCTGCAACAGCATTTACTATTCTATCAGCCCCGACTTCTTTGGGATTATCATATTTGATATTTATTCCTGTTTTTATTCCTGGTCCAACTATTATAGGTTCATGACAAAAGCATTTTCTTAACATATTCTCTAAAGAATGCATTATATTGGGAACAACAGAAGAAACGATAACTCCAGTAATCTCTTTTGGATTAATGTTGTTTAAATTAAATAATTGCATAACTTGTATACTATATTCATCTGAAGTTTTATTTGCTTCACTTGAAATACGCCAACTAGCTATGTAATCTTTTCCATCATGTACTCCCAAAACAATATTAGTATTACCTGCATCAACAAGTAAGATCATAGAAAGCACCACCTTAATATAGTTAAATTAAAAGCAGCCCAAAGAGCTGCCTTAATTTAGAAATCCATTTAAAAATAACAATATAATTTTATCAATTCTAATCAATTTGTCAAGAGTTAAGGTGCATGAAAAAAATCATTTTAGAATAAACCAATTATTTCTCCACTCTTTAGTACATCCATCTTATTTGCAGCCGGCACTTTTGGAAGTCCAGGCATAGTCATTATATCTCCAGTTTGAACAACTATAAAGCCAGCACCATTAGATACTCTCACTTCTTTAACTGTAATCTCAAATCCCTGTGGTCTACCTAAAAGACTAGGATTATCTGACAAAGAATATTGTGTTTTCGCCATACATATAGGCAATTTATCTAACTCAAACTTCTCTAACTCAGCAACTTGCTTCTTAGCTGCTGGTGTATAATTAACTTTATCAGCACCATAAATTTCCTTCGCAATAGTAAATATTTTTTCTTGTATAGACTCTTCCTTATTATAAATTGGTGTAAAATCTGAGCCATTGTTATCCAAAATATCTAAGACAACATTTCCAAGTTCAATTCCACCTTCTCCGCCTTTAGCCCATACATCACTTAACGCTACCTTAACACCTATTTTATTACAGAATTTTTTGATGAACTCTACCTCTTCATCGCTATCTGTAATAAACTTATTTATAGCTACCACGGGGGTAACATTAAACTTTTTAATGTTTTCTATTTGCTTTTCTAAATTAGTTATCCCTTTTTCTAACGCATCCACATTCGGAATATTTAATTCATTTAACGCAATTCCTCCATGATGCTTTAATGCTCTTATTGTTGCAACTATAACAACACATTCTGGTTTTAAATTTCCATATCTACATTTAATATCAAAAAACTTTTCAGCTCCTAAATCAGCACCAAATCCAGCTTCAGTCACAACCACTTCTCCAAGCTTTAATGCTAGTTTAGTTGCCATTATAGAATTGCATCCATGTGCGATATTAGCAAACGGTCCACCATGTATTAATGCCGGAGTATTTTCTAATGTTTGAACCAGATTAGGTTTAATTGCATCTTTCATCAATAATGCCATAGCTCCTTGAACTTCTAATTCTTTAGCATAAACAGGAACCCCATCTAAATTATAAGCAACTACAATGTTACCCATTCTTTCTTTTAAATCCTCTAAATCGCTTGCTAAACATAATATAGCCATAATCTCTGATGCAACAGTTATATTAAATCCATCTTCTCTAACAAATCCATTAACTTTTCCGCCCATTCCAACAACAATATGTCGAAGCGCTCTATCATTCATATCCATAACTCTTTTAAAAACTATTCTTCTTGAATCGATTCTTAATATATTCCCTTGATGTATATGATTGTCTATTGTTGCGCATAACAAATTATTGGCAGATGTAATTGCATGCATGTCTCCCGTAAAATGAAGATTAATATCCTCCATAGGAACCACTTGCGCATATCCTCCACCTGCTGCTCCGCCCTTAATGCCAAAAACTGGTCCAAGTGATGGTTCTCTTAATGCTATTACAGCATTCTTACCAAGTTTATTCAGCGCTTGCCCTAATCCCACAGTAACTGTTGATTTCCCTTCTCCTGCCGGAGTTGGATTTATAGCTGTTACTAAAACTAACTTCCCATCTTTATTATTTTTGACTTTATTATATACTTCTAATGATATTTTACATTTATACTTTCCATAATATTCGATATCATCTTCACAAAGACCTAATTTTTCAGCTACATTTCTTATTGGCTCCATTTTTGCTTCTTGTGCAATTTGAATATCACTTTTCATTTAAGCTTCCTCCTAATATTAACCAAAAATCATTTACTGTATTTACATTATATCATTTCGCTTTCCGCAATAAAAGTTTTTTTCGAATAATTAATGCGAATTAAGTTGAAATATTCGTATTAATGTCGAATAGAATTCTTAACATTTTCATAAGTTATACAAATATTTTACTTTGTTGTAAGTCACTTGTAAAAATAAAAAGATAATGCATTATATATAAAATCTACATAATGCATTATCTAAAATCATTCTATAATAAATAATTAATTACTTACAAAAATTTCCTCAAATTCTTCTGAATCAAGTTTTTCTTTTTCAATTAAAGCTTGTGCAACTGCATGTAATTTATTTACATTCTCCTTTAATAACATGTTTGCCTTGTCGTAAGCTTCATCTATAAATCTTTTAATTTCCTTATCTATCTTTGAGCCTATCTCTTCACTAAAATCTCTTCCTTTTCCTAAGTCTCTTCCAAGAAAAACCTCATCATGACCTGATGTATTATAAGATATAGTTCCAATTTGATCACTCATTCCATAATCCATAACCATACTTCTAGCTATATGACTTGCTCTATCAATATCATTCTTAGCACCAGTACTTATATCTCCCATAATTAGCTTTTCAGCCACTCTTCCACCTAAGAGTCCAACCATTTCATCTTTTAATTTTGATTTTGATGTATATGCTGTATCTTCTTTAGGAAGATGCATTGTATATCCACCAGCTCTTCCTCTTGGAATTACACTTATTTCATGTACTGGATCACAATTAGGAAGCAATCTCATAACAACTGCATGCCCCGCTTCATGATATGCTGTCAATTTTTTATCATGTTCGGTTATTACTCTACTTTTCTTTTCAGGTCCTGCAATCACTTTAGTTATTGCTTCTTCCATTTCAGACATTGATATCTGTTTCTTATCTCTTCTAACTGCAAGTAGAGCTGCTTCATTTGCTAGATTTTCTAAGTCTGCCCCAGAAAATCCTGGTGTTCTTTTAGCAAGCACATCTAATTTCACATCTTCCTTAAGAGGCTTCTTCTTTGTATGTACCTTTAGAATTTCCTCTCTTCCTTTTACATCAGGTGCTCCAACAATTATTTGCCTGTCAAATCTTCCTGGTCTAAGTAATGCTGGATCTAATATATCTGGTCTATTGGTGGCTGCAATCATGATAATGCCTTCATTTACACCAAACCCATCCATTTCAACAAGAAGTTGATTTAAAGTTTGTTCTCTTTCATCATGACCACCGCCAAGTCCAGCACCTCTTTGCCTTCCGACAGCATCAATTTCATCTATAAATACTATACAAGGCGAGTTTTTCTTAGCTTCTTCAAACAAGCTTCTGACTCTCGATGCACCAACACCAACAAACATTTCAACAAAATCCGAACCAGATATGCTAAAAAATGGAACACCCGCTTCCCCCGCTATGGCTTTTGCAAGTAGTGTCTTTCCTGTTCCAGGAGGTCCGACTAATAACACCCCTTTAGGTATCCTAGCTCCCATCTGTATATATCTTGCTGGTAATTTCAAGAAGTCAACTATTTCTTCCAATTCTGCTTTTTCTTCATCTGCCCCCGCAATATCCTCAAAAGTAACTGTTTGGGTATCAGGAGTTACCATTTTGGCTTTGCTCTTTCCAAAATTCATAACCCCCCTTCCTCCTCCTCCACTTTGGGACTGCTGTGTAAATATAAATAAAAATACAAAAACAAGCACCGCCATAAAACCAAACGGAATCAGTGTTGCAATCCATGTTCCATTATTAGATGGTTTTTCAAAAACTACAGTAACATTTGCTTTAGGTTTATTTTCTATTAACGAACCAACAAGCTCACTAGGTGCATAAGTAATAAAAGTTTTATTATCAGTAGTTTTTCCTTCTACTGTCATACTTTCTTCTTTAACAACGATACTTTCTATCTCATCTGCATTCCACTTTTGTACGAATGTGCTATATGCAATATCATTAGAACCTTTTCCTGTTTCCCACATAGTAACCGCTGCTAAAATTAGCATAACTGCACATACAATCCATACAGCTGCACTTGAATATTTTTTCATTCAAGGCCCCCCTCTCTCATCATATTTAAAATTTTATCATAGGAATATTTTTATTACAATAAGATTACAATTTCTATTTTTCATATATCTCTGGTTTCAATATTCCTATAAATGGCAAGTTTCTGTATTTCTCAGCATAGTCTATTCCATACCCTACTATAAACCCATCCGGAACTTCAAACCCAACATACTTAACTTGTAAATCAGACTTTCTTCTCGCTTGCTTATTTAGTAATGAGATTATTTCTATGCTATTAGCTTTTCTTGCCTCTAAGTATTTTAGTAAATACGTTAATGTAACTCCTGTATCAACAATATCCTCGACTACTAAAATATCCTTACCTTCAATACTATTATCCAAATCTTTTAAAATTCTTACAACTCCAGATGTTTCTGTAGAATTTCCATAACTAGATACTGCCATAAAATCTATTTCACATGGTATTGATATATTTTTTATTAATTCTGCAGCAAACAGTACTGATCCTTTTAAAATTCCAACCACAAGTAAATTTTTTCCTTTGTAATCCTTGCTTATTTCACTAGCAAGCTCTTTAATTCTCTTAGCTAAAACTTCCTCTGAAAATAATATCTCTTGTATATCTTGTTTCATATTAATATTCCTTTCTTTCAATAGCTACTTTTAATATATTTTTACTTTTATTTGTGAGCTTATATTCTTCTGATGTTCTAATTCCAATAATCCACGCAATTTTTTCATCAAAGCATAAAATAGGAGTGTTATCCCTTTCCTCTTTAGGAATTTTCATATCAATAAAAATGTCTTTCAATTTTTTATTTCCACTCATACCCAAAGGAATAATTCTATCTCCATCTTTCCTATACCTTACTAAAATATTTTTATTTATCTTATCGAAATCAAAATACTTTACTAGCTTATTTTCTTTTAAATTTATTTTATCTTTCTCATAGTCATTCACTACGTGAAATTGAATTTTAAAACCATCAAAATTAGCTGTAGTTTTATTTATATTATTCTTGCTTAAAATTATTTCTTCTTTTTCATTTTTTATAGTACGTTTTTTTTCTTTGCTTTTTATGTATATATCTCCATAAATATTCTCAGCATAAATACCATTCGGCAGATCCACTATTTTTCCAGAATCATTTTTTGATAAATAAAAAATCTTGTATATGTGTTTCATTTCAAAGTCATAATTTGATCTTGAAAATTTAGTTATGACATGCCTTAAAATCCTGTTAACAATTACCTCTTCTTCCTTAAATATTTCCTTTTTTATTATAAAATAATCATCATACTCTATACAATAATTATTATATAAACCCAAAGCCAAATTTTCGAGAAATTCATTGTCTTTCTGCAATAACACCGACATTCTGTTTAGCGTCTGTATTATATCCTCGTTAAAATTTTCCTTCATGTATGGTAATATATCTAATCTTATCTTGTTTCTATTATAAATTTTTTCAAAATTAGTCTTATCCACCCTAGGACATAAGCTCTTTAATTTTATATATTTCTCCACCTCATTTCTGCTTAAGCATAAAATTGGTCTTATTATCTTATTCTCCCTAAATACTTTAATTCCACCAAGCCCTTCAAGTCCTGTTCCTCTCATAAGTCTAAACAAAATTGTTTCTGCTTGATCGTTAGCATTATGTGCAGTAGCAATCTTATTAAAACCCTCTCGATTCAAAATTTCATCAAAGAAGTCATACCTAACATTTCTTCCTGCCATTTCAGAAGATAGTTTATGTTCCTCAGCATATGCGTTTATATCTACCCGCTTAGTGAAACATCTTATCCCCATATTATTACATATATCAATTACGTATTCTTCATCTCTTAATGCATCTTCTCCTCTTAAAAGATGATTTAAGTGTGCTGCTGCTATCTCTATATTCAATTCTTCCTTTAATTCAAATAAAATATTTAAAAGACATACAGAATCTGGCCCTCCAGAAAGAGCAATTAAAATTTTATCTCCACGTTTTATTAAATCATTATCTTTAACATAAGACAGTACTTTTTTATACAAAAATAAACACTCCTATTTATTCATAACATTATATTAAATATAATACCGTATAATATATTTTACGTATATATATTTCGCATGTAAACATTATTCTTTCAAACTTGAAATATAATTTTTTCATATATTAAGTATACTTTGTAAATATTTATTTTAATATAGAAATAATTATATTATCCATTAAAATTATAAATAGCTGTTTCAAAACTAATTTATACATTAAAATTCTGAAACAGCTATTAATAATTTTCATGTGCATAAAAATCATTGATAAGACTTATCCCTTAACTTTCCAAATAAACTTTTGATACTACAACAGTCATATCATCTTTAATGATACCATTACTTAATTTCTTTGCTCTTTCCAACAACTTTTCAGATAACTCTCTAGGATCTCCATTAATCTTCTTTAAATATTCTTCAATCCAAGTAGATTTTCCTGAACTTAATCTGTCTATATCGAGTACTCCGTCACTTACACTAATCAAAATATCGCCAGGTTTTAACACTTCTTTTATAACCTCTACATCTACTTCATCTACAAGCCCAAAAGGTAAATTTTTCGAATTAATAGCTTTCACATCACGCCCTCTCTTTATGAAACTAGGTGCAGCTCCTATCTTTATAAACATCGCATTCCCAGTATACAAGTCGACTTTACTTAAGTCTAAGGTTGCATATTTTTCACCATCTGCAAATCTCATTCCCATTATGGAGTTAACTGTATTTATTGTTATGTCCTCATTAAACCCTGCTTCCATAAGCTTTTCTACCAATTCCACGGTTGATTTACTTTCTTCTCTTGCTTCTGGCCCAGATCCCATTCCATCACTTAGTATTGTCATATAAGTTCCACTAGCAGTTTTTCCAAAAGTATAGCTATCACCTATTTCATACTCTCCACTTTTAGATTCTATTGCGCCATATGACACCATATAATATTTAGGCTTTTCCTCTATTGTAATAATATACTCATTTGTCCTAGAATTAATGCTGCATCCATCATCTCCAATACACAATTTCATTCTCATAGTGCTATTTAATAAAGATATTATATTTTTTTCGCAATAATCAGGATTCTGATAGCGGTCTACGCTTATCCTAATTTTAATCCTTCCATTCTTATCTATATAGCAAAAAACATCATTATAATGAATTAAGCTTTTATTTAATATGCGCTTTATAATTCTCTCCAAATCTGTATCTATACATACTTCTCTTTTAAAGTCATTTAAAAGATGATCTAATGTACACGATATATTCGATATATGGGTTGATAACATATTTCTGCCTTCCGCTAATCTCTCTTTTATAGCTTCATTTACATTATAATTATTCACAATCCCTTCCGTGCACCTTAAAAGTGTAAAATTCTTAACACATTTCTTTTGCAAATCTATTGGCATCGCCAAGTTTCCATCCTCATAGTTTTGTATTAGAACTTGGAAAGAATTAAATGTCTGATGAAAATCTCTCTCCCAACATATAAATTTATTCTCACAATTTGCACAACTTCTATCTGCTAAATTTTCTACTAAAGCACTTCCTTTCGATTTAATTAATAAATTTTCATTTTCATTAGTATTTCCTAAACACTTAGATATAGTGGTCAATACATTAGTAAGTTCCTTTAACTTAAAAGTAAATTCCTCCTTAATTGAATTTAATTGAATTTCACCTAAAGATGCTTTTTTTCTATATGGATTTATCTCAACTTCAATACTTTTATATACAGGCTTCGGAATACATAAAAATAAAATAGAACCAGCTAAAACCTCAATTCCTAATTTCAATGTTACTGCATTAGAATATAATGCTAATGCAGAATAAATAATTATACCTGAAAGTATTGAAAATATTTTCCCTGTATCTTTAAATATACCCACTATGAGTCCTCCAACACCGAAAAATGATATGCTATACATCATATCATTAGATGAAACTCCAAGCATTATACCCATAGATACACCAATCATAGCTCCATACGTTGCTCCTCCAACATAAGCAATTGTAAAAACTAATGTTAATGCACATATATTTCTTATAGAATAATTAAACAAACTGATATCTCCTATTCCAGAGACTAATAAACATAAAAATATTCCAATGCTGACTATTTCCTCTGAAGAAAAAAAATAATTAGTATTAATTTCATCTAAAGAATTTAATGCATATTTTATAACGTAATATATCGGAACAACAATTAATGTTTGTATTAAGCATAGAGTTATGTTTACTCCTAGCTCATACTTGTTAACTAGAAAACCATAGAAGAAAAAGCTACTTAAAATTATTATAAAACCAGCTAATTCACTTTTCTTTCTTTTAGCTGATGGAATAAATACATAGTATACTGTTATTAAAATCACCGCTATTAAATATATATATCTATCTGATAATAATTGGTTAATTGTTAGATATCCTATAGCAATTCCAATTGCTGCGACAAAACTATTTTTTCTACTTTCCCGCACAACAACTGCAATTAGATATGCTAATCCAATAGGTGCTATTCCAAGCCTGTCTAGTTGATTCAACAACAAGTTTACTCTTCCAAATAAAATTCCTGCTACTAAAATTATTCCTAACCTCACTATAGAAGTTTTTATCCAAGTTTTCCTTTTGGTATTTACCATCTCGTTTACTTCTTCACATCTGTTTACATTTAATCCACATTGCACACCAGCTCGCCTCGTTTCCAAATAATGTAATTTGATTATAGCACCCCAGTCTTACAATAAATGTCATAAGATGTTTCTCACCTAATTTTTTCGTAGGACAACTTCATCTAAATTTCTCTAATATATAATGATTTAATAGGTTATTTTCCTCTCTCCGATTTTACTTGTAAATTCTGAAAAACAATGAAACTTCATTCACTACTTGATTTTCTTCTCTTTCGTTCAATAATTAATTTGTCGTTAATATAACTTTATTAGAAATTTATACATAATTATTTTTTGCATAATATCATGGGGTTTGAATAGCTTCTTTAAATTATGCCTAAGTATCCTTAGTTATTGTAATTATTTTCAAAGTCGCCATAATTTCTACAAAACTATAATTAATCATTCATTCTAATTTTCTGATTCATTCTTAATAATATCGAAACACACAAAATACATAACAAAAAAGACTTAAGCATTTGCTTAAGTCTTTTGGTGCCGAAGACCGGAATCGAACCGGTACGGTGTTTAACCACCGCAGGATTTTAAGTCCTGTGCGTCTGCCAGTTCCGCCACTTCGGCACATATTGGTAGCGGAAATAGGACTTGAACCTACGACACCTCGGGTATGAACCGAGTGCTCTAGCCAGCTGAGCTATTCCGCCATATTAATGGTTGCGGGGGCAGGACTTGAACCTACGACCTTCGGGTTATGAGCCCGACGAGCTACCAACTGCTCCACCCCGCGTTATTATTTTTTTATCATATATATGGTGCCGAAGACCGGAATCGAACCGGTACGGTGTTTAACCACCGCAGGATTTTAAGTCCTGTGCGTCTGCCAGTTCCGCCACTTCGGCACGTTGTTATAGATCAAGTGCCGACAACAAAGCTAATTATAATATATAATCTTTATACTGTCAACAACATTTTATAACATATAGACATCTAATTTTTTAGCATGTATAAATTAGTTCTTATGTACACTTATGTAAACATTATCATGCTATTGTTTTGGCATTAATTAATGTAGAATAAATTGTGAAAAACCTAATTGATTTCTCGATAATTTATCCTACATTTAAAATTTACTAAATTCCTTTTATTTATCTGTAATAAGACTAAAAATTTTAATAGCCTTTCTTTCCACCCTTACTTTTAAATTCTTGGTGTTTCTTTACATCTTGCATTCTTTCTTCACTATCTTTTAAGAACTTAGACATAATATCTTCAAAATTTCCCGAGTTACTGGTCTTTTTCTTATCAGGTGACTTCCAATCAATTTCTGCTGGTTTAACTGACTTTTTTTGAACATTTGCCTGTTTTATTGAAAGACTAATTTTCCCATTATCATCAATTGAAATGACTTTTACCTTCACTTTATCCTGTTCATTAAGATGTTCTCTAATATCTTTTACGTAAGAATCTGCGACTTCTGAAATATGAACTAATCCAGTTTTCCCTTCAACTTCAATAAAAGCTCCAAAATTCGTAATGTTTATCACTGTGCCCTCTACTATGTTTCCTGCCATTAAGGTCATGTTTAAAAGATTCCTCCTTAAATTTAAAAATATATAAATTTATGAACTAACTCTGCTATGCAGATGTTCTTTAATTTAGAATACACATTTAATTGCTATTTTATTATTACTTAGCTATTATACTACCAGAGTTTTATAAGCTTTTCTATATACTAAAAGTTAATTAGAACCTTCATCTGCTACCTCACCACTAACAACCTTTTCTCCTGGCTTAATCATTCCAAGCCTTTCCCTTGCTAATTTTTCAAGATAATCTGATGAATCTGAATTAATTTTATCAACTTCATCTTGAAGCCGCTCATTCTTTTGTTTAACTTCATCTAATTGAGACTGCTTACCTGCAATTTCATTTTGAATTCTATTCATAGTTATACTTTGCCTAATATAACTAAAAACAAAGAAAATAATAAACCCAATGATTACTATTCTTTTTAATATTAACTTCTTTTTCATCTATAGAACCTCTATTTTGCAAATTCTCTTAAGTATATTGTAAACACTATAACACTATTATTCAAGTAATTTTTTCTTATTTCCGCTTATCGGCAATTTTATATGCAATTATTTTTAATGGATACAATATATTTTTTAATAATATTCTAAATAACTTATAAAATAACTTTATAATTATTATTTCACCAGTATAAAAATATTTACTGATAAACTTAAAATATATTAAAACAGCAATAAGTATGAACATATATACATAGGGAGTCAAAAAAGCATAATTCGTATATAATAAAAAAGTAAATACAATTAAAGCAATAAGTACACAAAATAATAGATCTTCTATTATGAGTAATATTTTTATAGAGTTTAATCCTCGTATTCCTCTATATATATCAAACAATATTCCAGTTATTATTCCCGCAATTAAGCTATATACAACAATATTGATCTGCATATTTAATCCTAATAACATAATATATTCCTACCTAAATAATCTGCTTATTATACTTTCATTGCTTTTTTTTGATATTTTCCCATTATAAACTATAGATGCAATATTTCCAGCAATTGTGACATCACCATTTTGCACATCTAACTTATTCATTTTTAGCTCTTCTCCCTTAATAGTTAAGTTCCCTAAATTAGTTGTTAAATCTATTTTCTGTTCATCAAAACTTATAACTTCAATAACACCACTTAATGCTAGCTTTTTTCTATTTTCTAAAATCAAATTAGATTTACTCTCTTCTAATTTATTTTCCACTCTTTTCTCCATTAAAAATTCCTCCATTTATTTTTCTTATACAATATATGTTTATGTTTCATAATTTAGAATGTAGAATCTTTAATGAGTTGAGTTTGCTCCATATTAAATTAATTTGTAAATAATACTTTTATAAAAAAACATTAAAGAAGAGTAGATAAACTCAGTTTGTTTCTACTCTTTATCTTCTTCTCCCTCAATGATTTCATACATTTCCTTTGCATCTTCTTTTCTCACATGCTCTGCTATATTAGTTATTTCAGCTTTTAATATCTTATTAGCAAAAGTTATTTGAATTATGTCTCCTTCCTTTACTTTTGTTGAAGGCTTTGCCACTTTACCATTGATTAATATACGACCACTTTCACTTATTTCTTTTGCTACGGTTCTTCTCTTTATGATACGAGATACTTTTAAATATTTATCTAATCTCATAATTTCCTCCTTTTAGGTAAATGAAAAAATAACAAACTTAAATATACTATAAATATTTTTCATAAGGCAATTAGTTAGCTTCTCTTACTTGCATGCCTATTAGATGAATCATCTGATAAGCTGTGAACCTCGAGCAAGAACAAAAGATACTGCTTCAAATTTACATTTGATTTGGAAAGCCTTCTATATTTCTTTCTCTGAGCTTTCACTTATGACAAATAGGCTGACAAATCAACTTGTTATTTTTGATTTTACCTTATTAAAAGAACCCGAGAAAAACTCGGGTTCTTATTTACTCTGTTTAACTTGTATTTTATTACTTGTTAACTTTATCTTTGAATTCTTTTCCAGCTTTAAATACTGGCACTGTTGTTGCAGGAATCTTTATAACTTCTTTAGTTCTAGGATTTCTTCCTTCTCTAGCTGCTCTTTCTCTTGTTTCAAAAGTTCCGAAACCAACTAGTTGAACTTTATCGCCCTTTTCTAATGCTTCCTCAACACTTTCAATTAAAGATTTTAATGCTAATTCTGCATCTTTCTTTGTCAATTTACTTTTTTCTGCCATGCTAGTAATTAATTCTGCTTTATTCACAATAACATCCTCCTTAAAATCCAGTTATATATTGTTTAACTGTTTTCTTTATGTACTAAATTGCACTTCTTTATTATATAACCTCTTCAGCTACCCGTCTATAGAAAAACACTTTCTTTTCCTATATATAACTAAATAATCCAATAAATCGTTACAATATAGTTCTTTATATTTTATAATTCTGCATAAACTAGAAAATTCCTCTATTTTAATTATATATTAATCTAATTTTTTTGATATTTCCCAAAGTTTATCCATTTTATCCAAGTTTGTATTAGTTAATTCAATATTTTTTTCTTTAGAAACTTTTTCAATGTAATCAAATCTTTTTATAAACTTGTCTATAGTGTAATTTAATGCTGTTTCCTCATCTACTTTTAAAAGTCTTGAAACATTAACACATGAAAATAGTAAATCTCCAACTTCTTCTATTATTTTCTCCACATTTTCTGTATTATATACATCAATTACCTCTTTAAGTTCTTCTTTTACTTTGTCCATAGCCAAATTTGCATTTTCAAAATCAAATCCAACCTTTTTTGCCTTCTCTTGAATCTTATGTGCTCTTAATAGTGCAGGCAATCCTTTTGTTATACCTCTCATTTCTTCTGCAATACTATTATATCCTTTTTCTTTCTTTTTTAATTCATCCCACTTTACTAATACCTCTTCTGAGGAATTTAATTCACTAGAATTCTTAAAGACATGAGGATGTCTATTTATCATTTTATTACATATTCCCTCTATTACATCGTTTATATCAAAATATCCTTCTTCTTTTCCTATTGATGAGTGAAAAACAACTTGTAGAAGCACATCTCCTAACTCTTCAATTAAAGAATTATCATCATCTTGATCTATTGCATCTATAACTTCATAACTCTCTTCTATCAAAGCTTTTTTTAATGATTTATGAGTTTGCTCCTTATCCCATGGGCAACCATTTTCACCTCTTAATATTTCAATTATCTCTAGGAAATCATTAAAATCTTTTTTATTATTAAGATCCTTAGGAATATATACAGACGTTAAATAATCTATGTCTTCCTGCATATCCAATTCAAATATTGGTATCTTTCTTATGCTTTCCTGACCTTCTATTCCTGCTGCTCTCACATAGTATATCTCTGTTTCATCATTATAGCTTTCTAATAATTTTAATTTAACTTCTGATGCTATTAATGGATTGTATACTTGCGTAATTATAGTTCCTATTCTCTTATCTAATATTTGATTTCTTATATCAAAAGAATCTATTACCTTTAATCCTTCTATTGGATCAATTCTAAGGCTCTCAATCATTGCATCAATAAAGCTTACAGCAGGTATTATTTTATATTCTATATTTTTTTCCTTGCATAATTCAATTAAATTAAATACTGATTTTTCTGCAACTAATGGATGCCCTGGTACTGCATAAATTAAATTTCCTAACTTATCATGCTGTTTTATTAAATCACTAGCTATATTTAGATATACTTCATCAAAACTTTGAATACTTTCATAGACATCATCGTAAGTATCAAATTCAATATTCTTTTTCTTTAGATAATCTACTGTTGGATGCTTTTCTGTTCTTAGAAATATGTTTCTATTACTCTCAAGTTCTTGTATTGTTCCTATAGTCAATGCTTCCTTCGCCCCTGGTCCTAATCCCATTATTTTAATCATTAGAATTTCTCTCCTTTTCACTTTTTCTTTACGCATATTAAAGAAGAATACCATCTCAAAATATGCGTTATTTTACTTGTGTCAGCTAAAATTATACTAAATCACATAACTTTAGTTATATTTAAATAAAACAATCTAACCTTATGAACTCCTAAATATATATTAGCATACTCTTACTAATTTCTTTTTGAATATGTTTTAAATCTACTTTTTATATCTTCCATACTAAATACTCTAAATATAATTATTAATATAACATATATTATCATACCCAAAAATATGGATAACAAGCAAGATACTCCATTGCTTATTGTCTTCTTATATATAATATTATAACTAATCAACACAAATATCATCATAATAATGGCTGCATATGTTGGTTTAATTAATATTTCGTATAGATTTAACTTTATTCTTAATGCAAACTTCATAGTTATTATATTTAAAATACTTACAAATGTATATGCTCCGCAGGTTGCTATAACAGCACCATATATATTAAAAGCTTCCATCGGAACTAATATACAGGTTAATATAATCTTTATTATGCATCCGATTGATAGATTAATGACGGGTTTAATATAATTTCCTGTTCCCTGCAATATTGCTGTTGTTGTTTGAGTAATTATTATAAATGGTATGGCTAAAGATAAGTACTTTAATATCTCTATGCCGTCAAATCTACCTGGAAATATAAATTTCATTACTGGCTCTGCCATAAAGAAAAGTCCCATAGTACATGGAATGGATATTATTGCTGACATTTTCATAGAAGCATCTATTTTATTTTTAAGTCCTTTTTTTCTCTTAAGTACAAAATTTTCAGCTATAATAGGAACTAATGATGTACAAATTGCCATAGAAAGAGTTAACGGAATATTTATAATAACCGATGCCTTTCCTGTCAATTGAGCATATAAAACAGTAGCTTGAGTATTTGTTAAACCTGCCTTCAATAATTCTTGCGGAACTAAAATAGAATCTATTAAATTCATAACGCTTCCAACTGTTGTTCCTAATGATATGGGGATTGCAATTTTTAATATTGTGCTTAATATTTCAGGATTACTTCTTACCTTCTTAATTTTATAACTCTTTTTAACCCTTTTATAATGAGAATATAAATATGATCCTCCAATAACAGCTCCTGCGGTAGCACCAAAAGCTGCTCCTCCTGCAGAATATTCAATTCCTTTTGGTAGCAAAAAGACAGCAAGTCCTACACCAAACACAACTCTTCCAATCTGCTCTATTATTTGCGATATTGCTGATGGAGTCATATTCTGCAGCCCTTGAAAAAATCCTCTAAATATTGTCACAAATGATATGACAATTGGCGCAAAAGAGATTCCTATTAATGAATAATATGCTTTTGAATCCCATTTTAAGAATAGTATTATTGGTTTTGCAAAAAAGAATAATGCTAACGTAGTGCCTGTCCCAATTATTGCCATTAAAATAGCAGATTCCTTCATAACTTCAAAACTTTCCTCTATATCATTCGTTGCATTCTTTTCTGATATTATTTTAGACATTGCTACAGGTACTCCCGAGGCCATAGCTATAAAAAACATATAGAGCGGGTAAGACATCTGATAATACCCTATTCCCTCATCACCTATTAACATTATTAGTGGCCATCTAAAAAACAGCCCTAAAAATCTAGTTAATATTCCCGCAGCTCCAAGAATAATGCTGCCTTTTATTAAGGATTGCTTCTTCATAAAACACCTCCAAACTTACATGTTACAATAATTATTATTGTAAGTTTGGAGGTATTATTCCTTTTATTTTCACACTTTGGATAAATTATAAATATTATTGTTCCATTTGCTTACCTAAAAATGCTGCTGCTGTTTCAACTAACTTTGTTTCAACTTCACCAAGCTCTACATCTTCTTTTGATACAATTATTACTGCACCAATTTCATCCCCTTCTGCTATAATTGGGGATATAACTTGACTAGTATAGGTTGCTTCATCATCATCATTATGTAATGGTATTACTGAATTACTAGCTTTATTTAATAATACAGTTTTTCTACCATCCATTATTTTTTCTAGTTCACTACTTACTTTTCTTTCTATGTACTCTTTTTTAGGCGCTCCGCTTACAGAAACAAATGCATCTTTATCAGCAATTAATACAACATTACCTATAACTTGTTGCAAACTTTCACAATATTCCTTTGAAAAATTAGTAAGCTCTTCAATTGGAGAATATTTTTTCAAAATTACTCCTCCATCTCTATCTGTGAAAATTTCTAATGGATCTCCTTCTCTTATTCTTAAAGTCCTTCTTATTTCTTTTGGTATTACCACTCTTCCTAAATCATCAATTCGTCTAACAATTCCTGTTGCCTTCATTGGTTATATAACCTCCTTTGAACTCTTTAATTGGTTGCAATATTATTATTTGAATTTCTAGAAATTTTATACACTTATAGACAAATTTTATATAAATTATTTTTTAATAAAATAGACTGTTCTAAAATAATTATGTTATTTTAAAACAGTCTATTTGTTTATCCTATTTTTTAATTTCGTAAACTCAAATATAAGTATTAAATGTATTTTTAATATATCATTACTAATAATTATAATTTATCTTCATATGTTTTAACTTTTAAATCTGATTTCCATTCTGCTATCTTTGAATTAAAAGCATCACCTTGCTTTTGTTGTAATAATGTTGATTTTATCTGATCCTTAACTTGATCAAATGGAGTCACTTGCGCAGCTTTTAATCCAGTAGCTTTAATTATATGATATCCATATTGGCTTTTTACTGGTGCTGAAATTTCTCCTTCTTTTAGATTTTTAAATCCATCTACAAACTCAGGAACTAATTGTGTTGTATTATATGCTTGGAATCCTAAATCTCCACCTTTGTCCTTAGACCCTGGATCTGTTGAATATTCTTTAGCTAATGTCGCAAAGTCTGCACCTGCGTCTAATTGTGCCTTTATATCATTAGCTTTTTTCAATGATGCATCAAAATCTACAGATCCATCGCTAGCCTTTTCAGCAATTAAAATATGTGCTACATTTGCTCCAGCTCCTGTACTATATTGAGAATCTTTATTTTTATCATACTCTGCTTGAGCATCATCATCTGTTACAGTTACATCTTTTACTATATCTTGTTGAACTGCTTGCTCTATACTACTGTTCTTTATTAAGTCTCTAAGCTGATCTTCTGTTAATCCATTTTGTTCTAAAACGCTTTCCCATTGCCCTTCTTCAGAATATTGAGCCTTATATTGATTTATAGTATCATCAACCTTACTATTTAATTCATCATCTGATGGCTTCAAGCCTAATTTATCAGCTTCTTGTAAAAGTATTTTTTCAGTTACTAAATTGCTTAATCCTTGTTGCTTCGCTTGTTTCACCTGATCTGCAACTTTACTATTAGTTTCATAATCATCACCAAATTGTTGCTTTAGTTGAGCACCAATTTCTTTATCTAAATCACCTTTTGTTATTGTTTCATTTCCAACAGTCGCCAAAACTGTTTTTTGTATAGCTTCTGGTGTCTTCTCAATCATTTTGCATCCCATAGCTGTAGCTGAAATTGCTGCAATAGCTATAACTGCAATAAATTTTTTTAATCTCTTCAAAATTTTCCCCTCGCTTATTTTAGATTTAAGCCTTAAAAATACGATGTATTTTTATTAAATAATGGTATTTTTAAAGTCTTTACTGTAAAAATTCTATTATTAGTATATCAATATTACTTTTATAATTCAATTTTTTTTGAACCATTTAACTTATGTTACTTTTCCTTTATATCATATCTTTGTTACAATATTATGTCATTGAAAACTTCTTTTAAAAATTCTAATTTATTTTCCTTTTTAATATGTTTTAACTTAAATGCAAAATAAGGGTTTGTTCCAAATTTTAGCACCACACTGTTTTTATATTTATCCATTAGAATTTTAAATATATTTTTATATCCACTTTCATCTTGTGCAAATTTAAATATTATTTCTTTAGAATTTTCCTTTATTTCTTCTATAAAAATAGATTTAGCCTGACTTTTTATATATGCAATATCCATCAAGTTATATACTGGTTCTGGTATCTTAGAATATCTATCTTCTAACTCTTCCTTTATGTCATTATAATCTTCTAATCCTTCAATTGCAGCTATCTTTTTGTAAACCTCGATTTTTTGAATTTCATCTTCTATATAACTTTCTGAAATAAATGCATCTACCTTTATATCTAAAGTTGTTTCTATAGGTTCCTTTTGAATTTCCCCTTTTAGAATCTTAACAGTGTCCTCAAGCATTCTACAGTATAAGTCATATCCTATTGATGCCATATGCCCATGTTGAGATGACCCCATCATATTACCTGCCCCTCTGATTTCTAAGTCTCTCATGGCTATCTTAAAACCAGATCCTAATTCAGTAAAATCCTTTAACGCTTTAAGCCTCTTCTCCGCAACTTCTGTCAAAACTTTATCCTTGGTATATAAAAGATAAGCATATGCAATTCTATTAGATCTGCCTACTCTTCCTCTTAATTGATATAATTGTGAAAGCCCCATTTTATCTGCATCATAAATTATTATAGTATTTACATTTTGAATATCCATTCCAGTCTCTATTATTGTTGTACAAACTAATACGTTATACTCTTCTGACATAAAATCATACATTTCTTTTTCAAGCTGTCTTTCTGCCATTTGTCCATGAGCAACTCCTACCTTACTTTCTGGAACCAGAGTTCGCACATACTTAGCCATTCTTTCAATGTCTTCAACTCTATTATACACAAAATAAACTTGACCACCTCTGCCTATTTCTCTAAGTATAGCATCTCTTATAAGCTGATCATTTTGCTCTACAACATATGTCTGAACTGGATATCTCTCTTCAGGAGGAGTCTCAATAACAGAAATATCTCGAACTCCACTTAGGGACATATGAAGCGTTCTAGGGATTGGCGTTGCACTTAATGTTAAAACATCAACATTTTTCTTAATACCTTTAATCTTTTCTTTTTGCTTTACTCCAAATCTTTGCTCTTCGTCCACTACTAGCAATCCTAAATCCTTAAATTGAATATCTTTTGATACTAATCTATGAGTTCCTATTAAAATGTCCAAATTTCCTTCTTTTACTTTTTGTAATATATCTTTTTGTTGCTTTGCAGTCCTAAATCTGCTAACCATATCTATTTTTATCGGAAAATCTGAAAATCTGTTTTTCATATTTTTGTAATGCTGTTCTGCCAAAATAGTTGTTGGAACTAAAATTGCAACTTGCTTTCCATCCATGACTGCTTTAAATGCTGCTCTTAAAGCAACCTCTGTTTTACCATATCCTACATCTCCACACAATAGTCTGTCCATGGGCTTATCAGATTCCATGTCTTGCTTTATTTCCTCTAAAGATGTTAATTGATCTGGAGTTTCTTCAAATGGGAATTCATCCTCAAATTGCTTTTGCCATTCGGTGTCTTTAGTAAACTTATGCCCCTTTACAGTACTTCTCATTGCATAAAGCTTAACTAAATCTTCTGCTATCTCATTAATTGATTTCCTTGCTTTTGCCTTTGCCTTTTGCCATTCAGCACTTCCAAGTTTATTGACCTTTGGAGATTTCCCTTCACTTCCAATGTATTTTTGAATTAAATCGAGCTGGTCTACTGGAACATATAATTTATCCCCTTTATCATAGACTATATCTAAATAATCTCGCTTATGTCCTCCAACATCAATCTGCTTAATTCCTTTATATACACCAATACCATGATTCGCATGAACTACATAATCTCCCGGTTTTAATTCTGCAAAACTCTTTATTTTGGAGATACCTTTTTTCTTTGATTTGCTAGTCTTTAGTTTTCTCTTAGCTTCTCCAAATACTTCCCTATCTGATATTACACACATTTTATAATCAGGATATTCAAACCCTCTCAATTGATTTCCAAAAGTTATTACTACTTCTCCATATTCAATTTTATCAACATCATCTCTATAAACACTTTCTATTCCTCTGTCCCTTAACGTTCCTACTAATCGTTCTCCTCTAGCTCTTGTTCCAGATAATATTAATGTTTTATATCCTGCGTTTTTCTTGCTTAATATATCATCAATTAAAAAATCCAATTGCCCTTGATAATTATTTAATGTCACTTCAGATATATTTACCGTTAAATATGGTCTTAGCCAATCATTAGCCTTAGTTAAAGCTTCAAAAAAAACCATGTCCTTATCTTCAAATAATTCTAATATTTCTTCCTTATCAAACAATAAATTTCCTTGCCCGGGAAATATATCACCTCTTTGAGAAAAAGCTGTAAAATTTTCTTCAAATTCAAAATAAGTAGATTCTAATTTACCTTTACACCTTTGAACGTTGTCTACTATACATAAATAGTCCTTAAAATAGTCGAAAAGACTTTCTGGCTGCTCTATAAAATATGTTAAATAACTGTCTATTGTTTCAAAAGACGATGTTTCCTCTAAGGATTCTAAATTTTTATTTAATGTCTTTCTTAATTTCTCTACTCTTTCGCTATCCTTGTTGTTTGATTCAATTTTGCTAAATTCCTCTTGAAGTTTATCACGCCCATATTTTAGCATTTTTTCAGATATTATTATTTCTTTAGCTGGGAATATATTTATTTTCTTAACCTTTTCTATGCTTCGTTGCGACTCTGTATTGAATGTTCTAATTGATTCTATTTCATCACCAAAAAGTTCAACTCTATATGGATAAGTTGAACATGTTGGAAAAACATCTAATATTCCTCCTCTTAATGAAAACTGACCTTTTCCCTCAACAGCTTCAACTCTTTCATAACCAGATTGAAGCAGTTTTTTTGCGATTTCAGTAAGATCAATTTCGTCTCCTTCTTTAAAATTCATGCTATACTCTAAAAAAGATTCATGTGGAGTGTATTTAGCTGCGAATGCCTCTATTGATGTTACTATTATCTTCTTTTTCTTATTATTTAATATTTCATTTATTACCTTTAATCTTGCCCATCTTAAATCTCCAGAAATAGCATCAATATTATAGAAAACCATTTCTCTTATTGGAAAATAATATACTTCATTAGTGTAAAATATCAAATCTTCATAAAGGTTTTTTGCTTCTATATCGCTTTGTGTAACAACTACTATGGATTTATCGATATTCTCGAACATTCCACCTACTATATATCCTTTACCCGATTCAGATACCCCATATATGCCAATAGGATATTTTTTATTTTCAATACCTGCTTTTATGTTTTGAAATTCTATACTACTTTCCAAGGGCTCTAACAACCCTTTTAATCTCATCCCATGCACCTTCCTTAAATTATTGTACTTGCTTTAAATCCGTTAAATTGATTCATAGCTGTCTTAACGTCACTTTTTATTATTTCTTCTGTTGCTTTTGTTGATGCGTCTATACTTTCACTTAAAATAGTCATTTCCTCTTTGGTAAACTTGCCCAAGACATACTTAACCAAATCTCCATTAGGTTGTCCTATGCCTACTTTTATTCTTGGGAATATATCGCTTCCAAGATGTGCTATAATACTCTTTATTCCATTATGACCTCCTGCACTTCCTTTATCTCTTATCCTTAACTTCCCAACTTCTAAACTAATATCATCATATATAACTATAACCTCACTATTTTCAAGGTTATAAAAATCTACTACTTCTCTTACGCTTTCTCCACTTAAATTCATATAAGTCGTTGGTTTTAAAAGCATAACTTTCTTATTGTTTATAAAACCTTCACCATATACTCCTTTAAATTTTTGCCTATTTATTTCAATATTATACTCCTTCGCAATATTATCGATAACTTTGAAACCAATATTATGTCTTGTATCCTCATACTCTTTTCCTGGATTTCCAAGACCTACTATTAAAAACATGCTCTTTTCCTCCTTAGCAGCCTTATTTATTTCTATTATTCTTATATTTTGTTAGTGAAAATGTAAATGTGACACCTATATTATGGTGATTCTTGACCCATATTTCTTCACCTTGCTGCATGATTATCATTCTTACTATTGGCAAGCCAAGTCCAGTGCTCACCTTATTTGTTCTAGATTTATCAGATTTATAAAATCTGCTCCATATGTGCCTTATTTCATCCTCTGCAATTTTCGGTCCATTATTATATATTTGTACAAAAACCCTTGAGCCTTTATAGTGTGTGCTAATACGTATTAATCCATTTGCACCACAATATTTAATAGCATTATCAAGTAAATTTGTTATAACTTGCATTGTTCTATCTTCATCTGCTCTCACATAACAATTTTCATCTTGTAGATCTATTTTCAATGTTATATTTTTCTCTTTTATATTTTGTTCATTATTTATAACGCACAATCTAATAAGCTCATTAATATCAATCTTTTTCATATCAAATTTTAGCTTACCAGATTCAATAGCCGATAAATCTAATAAATCATTTATTAGTCGCGTTAATCTTTTTATTTCACTATAAACAATATCTAGATAATATCCTTCTTTATCCTTAGGAATAACTCCATCTATTATCCCTGCAATGAATCCTTTTATAGAGGTAATTGGAGATCTTAATTCATGTGAAACATTCGATATAAAATCTCGTCGGTTATTTTCAACCTTTTCCAAAGATTCAGCCATTATATTAAACGAATTTGCAAGTTCACCAATTTCATCTTGTGATTCTAAATAAACTCTTCTATTAACTTCTCCATTTGCAAATCTTTTTGCTGCATTATTTATTTCAGCTAGAGGATTAATTAATATTTTTTTAGAAACCAAGGATAAAACTACTGATGCAAATATCATTGCGCTTAGTGCAGATATCCATACAATTAAATATATTCTATGTAATTGCTTGCTTATTATGGATAAAGGTGCTGTCATTGCAATATACCCTTCATACTCATCATTTTCTATTATCGGATATATGTATGTATAGTGGTCATTAACATACTCTACAGGTTTTCCTTCATTTAACAAAGCCATATTTTTATCAGATATACTTGGCTTATCCTCTAAGTTTTTATTATCTTCAAATTCTGAATGCAGATATATATCACCAGATTTATCTGAAACAATGATGTCTGAATTAGCTCCAACGCTTGACATATCTATTATAGCCTTCAACTTATCTAAGTCTATATCACTTTTTTCAGTATTATATATTTTAATTGCTTTAGATATATATTCTCCATCTTGCTCAAATTGTGTTCTTTTTTCATCAAAATAAGTTATTCTAAACCATATAGATAAAAGCCATGCAAGCAAAACTAAAACTATGGTCAGAATAATTATAAATGTCATTATTAACTTTTGAAGTAAGCTTCCACTTTTCATTTAGTTCACCTCAAATTTATATCCAACACCCCATACAGTCTGTATCTCCCATTGCTCTCCACTGCTTAATTTTTCTCTTAATCTCTTTATATGAACATCTACAGTTCTTGAATCTCCTGGATAATCATATCCCCAAACTTCACAAAGTAATTGTTCTCTTGTAAAGACTTTATTTTTGTTATTAGCTAAATAATATAGTAATTCAAATTCTTTTGGTGGCATTTTTATTTCTTCGCTATTATATATTACCTTATAAGAAGATGAGTCTATTGATAAATCACTTAGTTTTATTATCTCATTCTTAATATTATCTGACGAATACCTTCTGAGTACTGCTTTAACCCTAGCTAACAGTTCTTTAGGTTCAAAAGGTTTTACTATATAATCGTCAGCACCAATTTCTAAGGCTAGAACTTTATCAAAGGTATCTCCTTTTGCTGTAATCATTATAACAGGTGTTTCTCTTTGTTTTCTTATCCATTTTAAAATATCAATTCCGTCTATATAAGGTATCATTACATCAAGCAAAACTATATCGGGGACATAATCTAAATATAATTCTTGTGCCTCTTTTCCATTAGAAGCTACTTTAGTATTATATCCAGAACTTTTTAAATACATATCTATTACTTCACTTATATTTTCATCATCATCCACAATTAACACTTTTGTTATAGCTCCATCCATAGCTTTTTCCCTCCTTAACTGATTGATATTATCTATATCCTAATATAACATAACCAATTTATATCTTAACAAAAAACAAATAAAATTATTATTTTCCACATAAAAATTAAAATTAATATATATATAACAGGATTTTACCACAATATTTCAGTTGAAATTTTTAATATGATATATTATAACTTAATGTCTGCCATCTAGAAATATATAATTATAAAAAATAGAATATATATTTGTTTTAGTACTTTAAAACAAATATACATTCTTTCTTATTCTTAAGTAATTTTATATAAATATTAAACTATATTTACTTAGTCTGACATTCAAATAATTTACTTATTGGTTGATCATCGTAAATTCTCTTTATTGCTTCAGCAAATAATGGTGCAACTGAAAGTGATCTAATCTTAGTATTATCGTTCTTTTCATTTAGTGGAATTGTGTTTAACATTACTAATTCCTCGATTGCAGAACTATTTATTCTATCTATTGCTGGACCTGATAACACTCCATGAGTGCAACAGGCATAAATATTCTTAGCTCCTAAATCCTTAAGTGCATTTGCTGCATTTGCAATAGTCCCTGCAGTATCAATAATATCATCTATTAGTATGCATCTCTTTCCTTCAATATCACCTATAATATTCATTATTTCAGAAACATTCGCTTTTGGCCTTCTTTTGTCTATGATAGCTATTGGTGCATGCAGATTATCAGCAAATTTTCTTGCTCTAGTTACACTTCCAAGATCAGGTGAAACCACAACAACATCATCTTGATCTGCCAATCCCTTTGATATAAAGTGCTGTGCAAGTATCGGTGCTCCAAGTAAATGATCAACCGGAATATTAAAGTATCCTTGGATCTGAGCTGCATGTAAATCCATAGTTAAAACCCTATGTGCACCTGCTGCTGTTAATAAATCGGCAACTAACTTGGCAGTTATCGGATCCCTTGACTTAGCCTTCCTATCTTGCCTTGCATATCCATAGTATGGCATAACTGCTGTGATTCTACCTGCTGATGCTCTTTTAAAAGCATCAATCATAATTAGTAATTCCATTAAATTATTATTAACAGGCGAACAAGTGGATTGAACTATAAATACATCATTTCCTCTAACCGTTTCATTAATATCAACAGATATTTCTCCATCACTGAAAGTTGAAACTTTAGACTCTCCAACTGGAACCCCTAAAGTATCTGCTATATCTTTTGCTAATTTGGTATGGGAATTTCCAGTAAATACTTTTATATTTCTTCCATGAGTTATCATAATCAAGAAGACCCCCTTAAAATTTTGCTTATTTATAATAAAAAATTTACTTCTTCAATCCTTTTTTTTCTACCCATCCACTTATATTTCTCTGCTTAGCCCTTGCAACCGCAAGATCTCCCTCATTTACTTCAGCTGTAATAGTAGAACCAGCTGCAATATATGTATTATCGTGAACTGTAACAGGTGAAACTAAATTAGTATTGCAGCCTATAAAGCTATGATTTCCTATAATAGTTTTATGCTTCTTTTTACCGTCATAATTTACAACTACTGTTCCACATCCAAAATTACATTCTGATCCCACTTCAGCATCACCTATATAAGTTAAATGTGATACCTTAGTTCCATCTCCAATTGTTGACTTCTTTATTTCTACAAAATCTCCTATCCTAGCATGCTTTCCTATTTTAGTCTCAGGCCTAATGTATGCAAAAGGACCAACAGTGGTATTATCGCCAATATTACTCTCTAATATAACTGAAGCTTGAATATCTACTTCATCTCCAATAATACTATCTACAATTCTTGAATTTTGATATATTACGCAATTGCTTCCTATCTTTGTGCTTCCTTCAAAAATATTGTTTGGGTATATTATTGTGTCTTTTCCTAAAACAACATCGCTTCCTATATATGTTGTTTTAGGATCAATCAATGTAACCCCATTTTCCATATGTTTAAGATTAATTCTATTTTTTAATATTTCTTCTGCTTCTGCTAATTGAACTCTTGAATTTATTCCAATAGTTTCTTCATATTCAGTTACAACTGCTCCTATTTTTTCCCCTTGAGATTTTAATATTTCTATAGCATCTGTAAGATAATATTCGCCTTGATTATTATTATTGTTTAGTTTACCTAATGCATTTACTAATGATTCAATATCAAAACAGAATATTCCAGAATTCATCTCGTTAATCTTGAGTTCTTCTTCAGTACAATCTTTATGCTCTACAATTTTTGATACCTCATTATTTTCTCTTACAATTCTTCCATAACCAGTTGGATCATCAACAATTGCAGTTAATATAGTAGCCGAATTTTTATTTTCAATGTGCTCATCAAATAATCTTTCAATTGTTGACTGCTTTATTAAAGGAGTGTCTCCTGTGAATATACCGACTACTCCTTTCTTTCCCTTTAAAAATTCTTCTGCGCACTTAACTGCATGCCCAGTCCCTAATTGCTCGGCTTGTAATGAATATGATACATTTCTATCTAAAGTTCTTTCTTTAACAAGTTCTGCACCCTTGCCTATTATTACATCTATATCATTAATTCCAGAATTTCTTACTGAATCTATAACATGTTTTAGCATTTCTTTACCACATACTTTATGCAATACTTTTGGTAAATCTGACTTTATTCTCTTACCTTGACCAGCTGCTAAAACTAAAGCACATTTATACATTATATATAACACCTCATTTATAAATTTATACTAACACGATTATTTTTTATAATAATTCATTCAATATTCATACTAAATTAATTATATTGGAAAGCTATTTGTATTTCAACTATATAGCCTATTTAATATTTCTTTGCAAAATTTACTTTCACCAAAACAAAAGGAAGTTATACAACTTCCTTTTGCTCATAAATTCGTTAACCTTCTACAACTTCTTCTGAAACAGCCTTTTCATAGGCTTCTAAAATTGCAGTTTGAATTTTTTCTCTAGCTTCCGTATTTATTGGGTGAGCTATATCCTTAAATTCTCCATCTGGTGTTTTTCTACTAGGCATAGCAATAAATAAACCCGCTTGTCCTTCTATAACTTTGATATCGTGAACTACAAATTCATTATCAAATGTAACAGAAACTATTCCTTTCATTTTGCCTTCTGATGCAATTTTTCTAATTCTAACGTCTGTTATTTTCACTTTACTCCACCCCTCCCAGTTGCTTTAAAAATACTTAATATTTATATAAATTCTCCACAAATTACTAAATTCCTTTTTTATATTTGATAAATCCTTATAAAATTTATTTTTTTGTATAAATATATAGTAAAAGCTTATTCTTTCTATTAGCTACACAACTTCAGATGGTGAAAAAACCTTATTACTAGATTACGTAATCTTTCTAAACCAATAAATAATATGTTGGCTGTTTCGTAAATTAGAACCTAATATAATTCAATATTTTAATTATGAAAATGTTTTTGAAGGTTGTATTCCTATAATTGCTGATTTATCTACTTCTTTTAATTCTACAATTGAAACATATTCATCAATGAATTTTTTTTCGATTTGCTTATTATCTACTAACACTCCAATTCCTACTAGCTCACTATCAAATTCCTTTAATAAATCTTTAATTCCAACAGCAGTTCCTCCGCCTTTCATAAAATCATCTATAAATATACACTTACTAGACGATTTCATTGATTTCTTCGATAGTGACATTTGTTGCAGCCTTCCGTTACTTCCAGAGACATAGTTTATAGTAACTGTTGGTCCTTCTGTAACCTGGCTGTCTCTTCTTGCAATAACTAATTGTACACCTAAATTTCTAGCTACCTCATACGCTAGTGGAATCCCCTTAGTTTCAACTGTTATTACATAATCAATATCTTTTCCTTGAAAGCATGATGATAGTATGATTCCAGCTTTACTTATTATTTTGGGATTATACATTAAATCAGTCATATATATTATATTTCCCGGAATAACCCTTCCATCATCACTTAATTGTTTACATATTTCTAATGCGAACTCTTTCTTTTCTTCTTCTCCAATTTGAGGAATATATTTTATTCCTCCAGCTACTCCAGCAATTGTTTCAATCTTTCCCATTTCAAGTCTTTCTAAGACTTCACGAACTACCACTATATCTTCACTTGTAGTAGACTTTGCTGCATTTAACAATTCTGAAAATTTATTTAATCCTAATATTTTATTAGGATTCTCTAATAAAATTTTTGTTATAGCAACTACCCTTTTGTTTCTCGTAAATTTTTCCATCTTATCACCCACACGAATTTTTTTTATATTAAATCCTTTTAATATTCATATTTTATGCTAAATCTAATTTAATATCAATATTTTTACACATAAAGTTAATTCATATATTTATAAACTGTTCACAAAATCAGTAAATAGGCATAAAATAATATGTATTTATTTTTTCCTATGGTTGATTTTTAGAAAAATGTATATAATTATATTTAAAGTATAAAACTAAAGATTTAACTAAGATTAAAAAATATATGCTTATTAATTAAAAGGAGTTGATCATTTGTCTTTCGATTTTATAGAAGATAAAGATAAAAAAATTCATTTCATAGGTATTGGTGGAATCAGTATGAGTGGGCTGGCTGCTGTTTTATTAAACAGTGGATTTAAGGTGTCCGGCTCAGATTTTAAGGATTCATCAATTATAGATAAATTAAGGTCTTCAGGTGCTGAAATTTACATAGGTCATAATAAGGACAACATCAAAAATGTAGATTTAGTAGTTTATACTGCTGCAATTCCATCTGATAATCCTGAGCTTTTAGAAGCTAAAGAAAAGAATATAAAATTAATGGATAGAGCTGAATTCTTAGGTCAAATTATGAAAGGCCATAAATATAACGTAGCAGTTACGGGTACTCATGGTAAAACTACTTGTACATCTATGCTTTCTCACATCACATTAGCTGGTGACTTAGATCCAACTATTTTAGTTGGAGGAGAATTAGATGAAATTGGCGGAAATTTCAAAATAGGTAATAGTGAGTATTTCATAACTGAAGCTTGTGAATATAAGCGTTCATTCTTAAAGTTTTTCCCTTATATAGGTATAATCTTAAATATTGATGCAGACCACTTAGATTACTATAAAGATATAGATGATATTGCTGATACCTTCTCTCAATTCTCTAGATTAGTTCCAAGTGACGGTTATCTTGTTGGTTATGCTGGTGACTTTAGAGTTAAGGATATTTTAGAAAAAGCTAACTGCAACACTTTGACTTATGGTTTTGAAGATGCTGATGTCACTGCAAAAAATATTATATTTAATAATAATGGGTGTGCAACCTTTGATGTATATAAAGATTCTAAAAATTTATTTACTGTTTCCTTAAATGTACCAGGTAAGCATAACATTTTAAATGCTCTTGCCTCAATTTGCGTTTCGCTTATTTTTAATATTTCTGACTCTAATATAATTAGAGGATTATCAAAATGCAAAGGTGCTCACAAAAGATTCGAATACAAGGGTGAAATAAATGGCGTTACTGTAATTGATGATTATGCACATCATCCAACTGAAATTAAAGCTACCTTAAGCACTGCAAAACAAATTCATCATAATAAAACTTATTGCGTTTTTCAGCCTCACACTTATACTAGGACAAAAGCATTATTTAATGAATTTGCAGAATGTTTCAATGATATAGATGAGCTTATATTAATGGATATTTATGCTGCTCGTGAAAAAAATACTGGGCTTGTATCATCTGATGAGCTTGGAGATGCTATAAGAGAAAATGGAATAATATGCACTAATGTTCACTCCCATGATGAAGCTTTAGATTGTGTAAAATCAAAACTTAGTTCTGGCGATTTGTTGCTAACAGTAGGTGCTGGTGATGTAGTTATCGTTGGAGAAAAATATTTAGAATCATAAAAATACACTCTTTTAATAATTTTTTAAATAACTCAGGAGGATTGCTTATGAAAATAGCCGTAATTTCAGATATTCATGCTAATGTCTATGCCCTTATTAATCTCTTAGAAGATATTGATGCTGAAAAAGTTGATACAATTATTTGCTTGGGAGACTTAGTTGGTTATGGTCCTCATCCTAATGAAGTTATTTCAATGATTAGAAGAAGGCATATTCTTTGTATAAAAGGCAATTATGATAGTTCAGTTGTTGACAATGAATATTCCTATATAAGAGAAACTCGTATTAACAGTTTCTCTCTTCCTTGGACTGCCAGAGAGCTTAGAGAAGAAAATAGACTCTTTCTAGAAAACTTACCATCAACATTCACTTTAAATATTGCAAATAAAAAGCTCCTATTTGTTCATGGAAGTCCAGATAAAATCAATGAATATCTTTTAAAAGATGAAGATAACACCCTTGAAGTCATGAACTCTATAAGTGAAGATGTATTAATTTGTGCTCATACTCATATACCTGGAATGAAGGAGTTTGGAAATAAAGTATATATAAACTGTGGCAGTGTCGGAAAACCTAAGATTGGTCGTCCTAATAGTACTTATTGTATACTTAATATTAATAAGGAAGATGGAATGAAGGTTCAAATAAAAGAAATTCAATATCCATATAAACGAATAATCAAAGATATGACAATGTTAGATTTCCCACAAGACTTAATTCAAAGTTTTGAAAATGGCTTAGAGTAGACAAGCCTTACAAAAAAATGATTTCTAGGATATAAATATAAATTCAACTAAAATGTACATAGAAAGTATAATTTATACTCTGACATATAAAGTAAGTTAATAATAACTTATTTTATATGTCTTGTATAAACTTACTTTCTATTTTTTCTTTATTATATAAGTCTAAGTAATTCTATATTTACGGACATCCCTAAGTTGCATTCCCCAAGAAAGTATTGTAAAATCTATTTATCATTAAGGGTAGTAGGTTTAAATTAATTATAATCTTATAATGAGGTGAATTTTCTTTTCATTTAAATTATAATTTGTATTTTTAACCTCAAGATTAATTATAAAAAATGGAGGTCATATAATATGACAAAATCAATTTCAATCAGAAGCCTTTATAGAAATACAAATGACTTTTTATCAAAAGAAATAACTATATCAGGCTGGATAAGAACTTTAAGAGCATCTAATGCTTTTGGTTTTATAGAAGTTAACGATGGTTCTTTCTTTAAAAATATTCAAATAGTTTTTGATGACAAATTAAACAACTTTAAGGAAATATCAAAATTACCTATAAGTTCTTCAATTTCAATTGTAGGTACATTAGTTGAAACCCCAGATGCAAAACAACCTTTTGAAATTCAAGCAAAAAGCATAAATATTGAAGGCATGTCAAATTCAGATTATCCTCTTCAAAAGAAAAGACATACTTTTGAATATTTAAGAACTATTGCTCATCTAAGACCTAGAAGTAATGCTTTTTCTGCAACCTTCAGAGTACGTTCTGTTGCAGCTTACGCAATTCATAAATTTTTCCAAGATCAAAATTTTGTATATACACACACACCAATAATAACTGGTAGTGACTGTGAAGGTGCTGGAGAAATGTTTAGAGTAACAACTCTTGATCCTAAAACTCCAGAATTAAATGAGGATGGAAGTATAGATTTTGAAAAAGACTTCTTTGGTAAAGAAACTAATCTTACTGTATCTGGTCAATTAAATGCTGAATGCTTTGCCTTAGCATTTAGGAATATATATACATTTGGTCCAACATTTAGAGCTGAGAACTCAAACACTACAAGACATGCAGCTGAATTCTGGATGATTGAACCCGAAATAGCATTTGCAGATTTAGAAGACGATATGGAACTTGCAGAAAACATGCTTAAATACGTTATTAAGTATGTTATGGATGAATGTCCTGAAGAAATGCAGTTCTTTAATCAATTTATTGATAAAGGCTTATTAGAAAGATTAAATCATGTTGTATCATCAGATTTTGCTAAGGTTACATATACAGAAGCTGTTGAAATCTTACAAAAATGCGGAAAAGAATTTGATTATCCTGTATCATGGGGAATTGATTTACAAACAGAGCATGAAAGGTACCTTACTGAGGAACACTTTAAAAAGCCTCTATTTGTAACAGACTATCCTAAAGATATTAAAGCATTCTATATGAGAATGAATGAAGATAATAAAACTGTTGCTGCTACTGACCTTTTAGTTCCAGGAATCGGTGAAATCATAGGTGGAAGCCAAAGAGAAGAGAGATTAGATAAATTAAAATCTAGAATGGCTGAATTAGGTCTAAAAGAAGAAGATTATTGGTGGTATCTAGAACTCCGAAAATATGGAGAAACTAAACATGCTGGTTTTGGTTTAGGCTTTGAGAGATTAATCATGTACATTACTGGAATGACAAATATCAGAGATGTGTTACCATTCCCACGAACTCCAGGAACTAGCGAGTTCTAATTAATTGATACTTAAAAATGCTTGAATCTATGTTATAGTATCATTCTTGTTTTATAATGGGTAAAAAGAGGGGTAAAGTCATTTTTACTTCTCTTTTTTATTTCAAACATATTAAATAGCGTAAATAATAAGTCAAACATAGTTGTCTACTTGAATACTAATACTTAAGTTTAGTTATTATAATAGTTCGCTACAGACAAAATCCATTTATAAATACGGTCTATGTTTGTCTAATAAAATTAAACATATAGAAAGATATTTAATTTTATAGATAAATACCTTCATTAAATAGTACTCCCCCATATTTCCTATACAATCTTATTAATCATTACTACACCACAGCACCCTCAATTACATACAAAAATCTGTAAAATGACTTTTTAGTAATTAGTTTTATAAGATTCTTACTCATTAAAGCAACGCTCTTTGTCGGTCGTGCCAAGTGCTCCGCCCTCCTTTCTATTCGCTAATGTAACAATATTAATTAAATAAAAAAATATAGCCCCTTGATTAGGACTATCTTAATTTAATTTTCCATTCTCCACTAAATTTTACTTGATAAAAATTTTCATCAATGCATTATAAATTGGATTAATCATATAACCTGTAGGACTATGTGAATACCTTCTGCCTGTATTTAAAGTTCTAATTTCCTCCATCTCTTCAACTGATAGTTCAAAATCAAACAACTCAATGTTCTCTTTAATTCTCTTTGGATTTGATGATTTAGGAATAATAATAATTCCTCTCTGTAAATGCCATCTCAGAATAACTTGAGCTATTGTTTTATTATAACGTTGAGCAATTTTATTTAACACTTCATTTTTTAATAGTTCCTTGTTTCCTTGACCTAATGGCGCCCATGCCTCATGTAAAATTTCATTCTCTATGAGATAGTTATGCAATTCATCTTGTGGAAACTCCGGATGAGTCTCAATTTGATTAATCATGGGTGTAATCTTTGAATACTTTTTTAATTTTTCTAAATGTTTTATCTCAAAATTTGCAACTCCAATCACTTTAATTTTTCCTTCTAAGTATAACTCTTCAATAGCTTTCCATGCTTCTATATAATGAGGTGCTGCGAAATGGATTAGATACATATCAAGGTACTCTACATTAAGGTTTCTACAGGTTTCTTCAAAAGCCTTTTTAGTAGCATTATAGCCAAGATCAGTATTCCATACTTTTGAGGTAATAAAAAATTCTTCTCGAGGTATTCCACTTTTTTGAATTTCTATTCCCAACGCTTTCTCATTTCCATAAATCTTAGCGGTATCGAAATGACGATACCCCACTCTAATAGCTTCACCAACTGCTGTTTCAAGTACTTTCTTTTCATTTAATTTATATACACCAAAACCTATTTGAGGAATTTTTATATCGTTAATTGTTTTTATTTCTTTGCTTAATATATTCATTTGTTAACTCCTTTCAAAATAAATTAATGTAACTGATGCACTCTTTAATACTTTGAATCATTTTAATTCTTATTCCAACAATCAAACATGGCATCTTCAATGTGCGAGAATAGTTTCTTTATCAAAACCAAATCACTTTTACCTGGATTTATATGATAAAAATTCATAGTTCCTTGCTTGATAACATTTACAATATTTGCTTCTTTTAATATTTTTAAATGATGTGAAACAGCTGGACGTGACAAATTGGTTCTTTTAGTTATTTCTCCAACTCTCATTCCTGGATATGTACCTTTCATTAAACTCAAAATAAGCAGTTGCCTTGTCTCATCTCCAATAGCAACTAACACTGCTCTACATTGTTTAAACTCATTTTCTAATTCTTTTAATTTATCTATTTCATTCATTTTAACTATCATTCCTTTCGCTGTGCTCAAGGCACAAAATTTAATAAAAAATGATTAATATCTAAACAAAATATTTAAACTTATAAAGAGCATTTATTAACATTAATTAACTATATAAATTTAATAATATCTATTTTTTTGACACGTTTTATCGAGTCTTTTGTTGTGTAATTAAATACGTGAATTTCTTTCAAGTTATAATCTCCCTTAGTGAACAATATTTAGATATAAAATCGCTAATAATTTCTGATAAAAAATTAGCTTATGGTTTAATCTTTTAATCCATAATAACAAGCTACCATTCTTTTATCAACATTGGGAAAGAAAATCGAGACAGATAACTTATTTTGTATTTAATCGCTATAAATAATACATTCTTAAAAATTGATTTAGGGAAAAATTTGCGTTTAAATGGGGGCTGTGTGGTGTCAGCTTATTTAATAAAAAATCCCCTAAAATAGGGGGGGATTAAAATTATTATTTATTCTATATATACACGTTACATATAATAAGTATTAATACTTTACTCCAAATCGGCTGAACCATCCTCATTAAAATTATACGTATCTCCATCAAGTGTTATAGAAGTTGTCCTCATTGTCCCATCTTCATTAAAATAATAGTACTTATTATCACTTTCTACATAAAGCCATCCATGTCTCATGTCCCCTGTATAATTTAAATAGTACAAGTTTCCGTTATTGTAAAGCCACTCACCTGACCTCATATCTCCATCTATATTAAAGTAATACCATTCACCTCCAACTTGTATCCATCCATTTTGCATTATTCCATGTAAATCTAAATAATACCACTTACTATTATACTGTATCCATCCTGTTTTCATGTAACCATTATTATCAAAATAATACCATTTTCCATCAATACTCTTCCATCCTACTGACTTTAAATCACCTTCTATATTCTGCCAGCCATTAGAATCCTGCTTCCATTCAGCACTTGATCGTATTGGATTTAGTGCTAATACTGAAACTACTAGTAATAAATTTGTAATTACTTTTTTTAATTTTACATTTTTCATTTCGTATCTCTCACTTTCATTTATATAAACTCATTCCATATAAATCCAATTATATCATATTTATCAAATTTATTTTTATTATACTCCTAATTGATCCCTTCTCTATATGCTTTTAAATGTTCTTTATATTAATCTGGCTTATGATAACCACATGACTTATCCTCGTAACAATGCCTGTCTAAATTAAAATAAGATATATAGTTTAAGACAGACTATATATCTTATTTTTAATATAAAGCATTAATTGAACATATTAAATTAATAATACTATACTAATTTTCATCTACGCACTTCTGAACTCATAATCTAAAAATGTTCCTATATTACACCGTTACAGTATATATCTCTAATTATTTTCTAAGCGTTTTCTTGCATCTTCTTCACATAAATCGTACTTTACACTATATCCAAAATAATCATTTTTACTAGCCCATTCACACATACTATCAAGAATTGGTATTACTTCCCTGCCATTATCAGTTATAGAATATTCAACCCTTAACGGCACCTCTGGATATACTTTTCTTCTAACTATATTATAATCCTCTAAATCTCTTAACTGCTTTGTTAGTATTTTATGTGTTATATCTGGTATTAAATGTTGTATCTGACCAAATCTAAGAGTTTTAAATTCCCCTAAATACCATAAAATAAGAGGTTTCCATTTTCTACCTATTACTGCAAAAGCTGTTTCTATCTCACAAACTGCTTCTTTTACATTTTTTCCTTTTTCCATGAAAATCACTCCCCACTAGTATCCTTAATGTTACCTTATATCATAAAAGTGCATTCTTGATTAGATAACTGATACTATTATACTATGTTATTGGATATATATGAAATGTACTTTACGAGAGAAGTCATTATTCCTACACTTGCAGAAAATGCTCGTTCTACAATGGGAGGCCTTTTTGAGTTATACCCATAAAACTTTCTCTTGAAGAAAACATAGAAATAATAACTAATGCTTATAAATAATGAAATAAATTAATTAGAATTTTTGAGCTAAAAATAATTCATTATAATAAAGAACGTGTATCTTATCAAAAGATAAAATGCACGTTCTTTTAATTATCTTAAATATACTATTTTCTATTTATTCTCTGCTTCGAATTTCTTCATAAATTCAACTAAAGCTTTAACACCTTCTATTGGCATAGCATTATATATACTTGCTCTCATTCCACCAACAGTTCTATGACCTTTTAAGTTTTCAAAACCTACTTCTTTAGCTTCTTTTACGAACTTAGCGTCTAACTCATCTGAACCAGTTACAAACGGTACATTCATTAATGAACGGTCCTTCTTTACAACTGTTCCATTGAACATACTGCTTGAATCAAGGAAATCATAAAGAATTGCAGCCTTTTCTTCATTTATCTTCTTCATTGCTTCTAAGCCGCCTTTATTCTTAAGCCATTTAAATACTTTTCCGCATATATATATTCCATATGCTGGTGGTGTATTATATAATGAGTTATTATCAGCATGAGTTTTGTACTTTAGCATGGTAGGAGTTCCTGGCAGTACATCATCAGTAAGTAAGTCTTCACGAATTATTACTACGACAACCCCTGCTGGTCCTACATTCTTTTGAGCACCTGCAAAAATCAGTCCATATTTTGATACGTCTACGGGTTGAGATAAGAAATCAGAAGACATATCTGCTACTAGAATCTTATCGCCTACATCAGGCAATTCTTTATAACTTGTACCATAGATTGTATTATTATGACATATATACACATAATCCGCATCATCAGAAATTTTTAAATCCTTTAAATCTGGTATATATGTGTACGTTTTGTCCTCTGAAGATGCTATTATATTAACTTTCCCATATATAGCTGCTTCAGCTGCTGCTTTCTTTGCCCATTGCCCTGTTTTAATGTAATCTGCAACTTTATTTTTCATTAGATTCATTGGAATCATTGCAAATTGTTGTGATGCCCCACCTTGAAGGAATAATACCTTGTAATTATTCGGAATATTCAATAATTCTCTTAATGTTTTTTCGGCCTCGGTAATAATCCCCTCAAAAGCTTTGGAACGATGCCTCATTTCCATAACTGACATACCAGTGCCGTTGTAATCTAACATTTCTTCAGCTGCTTCCTTAAGAACCTCCTCTGGTAACACAGCCGGTCCTGCTGAAAAATTATAAACTCTTGACATTAAAAAAGCCCCCTTGTGATATTTTATTTTCTATAATATTATAACACAATTCAAGTATTAAGTAATAAACTTATCGTCCATAATAGTGAGAAAATTTTAAATATTTCTCTAAATTAATCTTAATCCAGATTTATTTAATAATTACGCCATCTCAAGACAAATAATAATATATTTTTCTCTTGTACTACTATAAATATGTAAATTTTATTGATATACTACTATTATATTTAGTATTTAATTATAGACTGTGTTGGAAATTGTAATATAATTAAAACACTTGAGGAGAAGATAGTTATGAGATTGGTTCCAATTGAATGCGTAAAGCCTAATACAATTATGGGTAAAACATTATATGATTATAATGGTAGAGTTTTAGTAAAAGCTGGTGTAGTTTTAAGTCAGGTAATTATTTCTAAGATAAAAGAAATAAATATTTCATCCATATACATAGTTGATGAATATAGTTCTGAAGAAATTGAGGATATTATTAAACCTGAGTTAAGACAAAATGCAATCTTAACAATAAAAGAAGCTTTTTCAAATATAAATAGACTTACCGTTGCTGATAAGTTTTCAAAAAAGGAAGCTGTATATTTTGAAAGTATTGGAGATATGGCAGAAAATTTGATTGAGAATATTTTAAGCAATAAAAATGTATTAATCCCATTGGTAGATATTAGGAGCATGGATAATTATATTTATGCTCATTCTGTTAATGTAGCCATAATGTCTCTTGTCCTTGGTATTGCCTTAAAACTTCCCAAAAGACAATTACAGAACCTTTGCATAGGTGCTTTACTTCATGATATTGGTAAATCATTTATTTCTGAAGAAATCTTAATGAAGAAAGAGGCGCTGACTCCAGATGAAATTTCAATTCTAGAGCAACATCCAGCCTTAGGATATAAGTATTTATCTGACTCTTATAATTTAAGCGCACACAGTAAAATGATAACTCTACAACACCATGAAAGACCAGATGGATTAGGATACCCTAACGGTTTACATAATGATGAAATAAACATGTTAAGTAAAATTGTGAGCATTACTAACG
>JAEZKY010000166.1 GCA_023435985.1 Bacillota bacterium
AGTAGGAACTGATAGTACCTCAAATATGCTAGAAAAATGGGATTTACCTTATGATCTTGGAGCTACAGATGCTGAGCGTGAAGAAATAAGAAATTATATCGCAAATGATAAACCTGTACCAACAACATATGGAAATCCATTGTTCCCATATGGTTATGGCTTACAGGATTTCACACCGTCAAAATAAAAATTGACCCCTATACTTTGAATTTTTGCTAGGACAAGATTGCTACTTTCCTCTTTGTAAAGTGCACAAGAAAACAAACTGTCCACCTAGATCTTGACCTCTAGGTGGATTTTTAATAACAAAAAAATATCATATTTTTAAATGATGTGATATTTAAGTGCATCATTTAATTTTTAACTATATGCATTCCGAATTTGTACTTTATTTAAGAACAGTAATTGATTGTATTTCAGTACAAATATCTTTACTTAATTAATAATGCTAAAGCTTTGCTAATAATATACGTTATTAATGAGAATAATAATGCCACTATTAGAAATCCAGTCAACATAATATTATATCTAATAATGTCAGTCATTGATATATACTTTGTAAGTCCAAACATATTTAATATAACTATGAGTACAAATATTACAAACAAACCTTTTGAAGCTCCATCGATATCTGCCTTACTTAAGGATATATGTGAAGATATACATATGGATAAAAATAAGAATATATAAAACATCGGATTTTTCAAATTAGAATATGTAAATATAGTTTTTATAAGTCCATAATATGAGTTTAATATCCTTTCTATGATCTTTATGTTTAAGCTATTAATATTAAGATTACTATTCAATATTTTTATAAATTCATTATAAGAATTAGGAAGCAAAAACTTCATTGATAATATTACACATATCAGTCCTCCAAAAATTGGAGCTATTCCTATAAAGAAATTTCCTATTTGCTGATAAATACTATTTTGATTATATGAATGTCTAACATATCCTAAAGTCCCACTTTCATCTGGCCTTTGAAGTAACTTCATCTCTTTTATAGAATGTCTAAAAATTAATGCAAGTATAGCGTGGCTGAGTTCATGTACTGGAACCCCAATAAAGCCCGTAGCCATTACTGCATTAGGCCCAAAACTTCTTTGAAAATTTCTCAGAGAACCATTCCTTAATACCCCAAGTATAAAACCTATTAAAATAATCATTCCGGTTAAATAAATTGTTTCTATTATTGGTTGTAATAGTAGTGTTTTTAAAATTTCCATTAAATCGTCCCTTCTAAATTATCTTTCTTGATAATATCTTTTCTTTAGCTAATATTTATTTTACTTAGTTCCTTTTTAGGCTTATATATACCATAACCAATATTACCATTAATTTTTAATAGTTGTTTTACAAATCTTTTAATTTTTTCTTAAAATATTATTACAAAATACAAATATGCCGAGAATATTTTTCATCCTTTAGCTATTTTGATGACTCTATTATTTCTTTCGAAGTATCAAATGATGGAAAGAGGCAACTGCTTTAAATTCCTCTTTGTCACAAACTCTCTGCTCCATAGCAAGCATTTGCTTTTGCCATTCTTCATCTTTCTGTATATCTTGATTTTGTTGTAAATCCCAAAAGGTTCTAATTCCTAATATTTTTTCTATTTTAAAATCATTTGACCACTTTAAAATATCCATATCATCATAATAATGAATATCTCCAAATTTTTCTGCCTTCCCATTCTTTCCTTCTAACAATTCATTTGCATGCTCAAAATTATTTAATAAAACAACCATCTGCATGATTCTTCCTGTTCTATTACGTTTCACTAAAGATAATACTCCATCTTTTTTTAGAATTCTTGCGAATTTCTTAGTAATCTCTTCTCTCTCTAAAGCATATTCAAAGACATTGTGACATAATATAACATCAAAATATTCGTCTTCAAATTCTTCTAAAATTCCAATATCTCCATGTATTTGAGTATAATTATTTTCAGTAATTCTTTCTAAAAGCATTTTATCATATGGCTCTATTGCGATAACTTCATTGTCGCTAGCAAAATATGAAGCCGTAATGCCTTTTCCACTTCCAAAATCTAATACCTTTTTATTATGTATAAAACTTAGCTGTTTCCATATCATTTGCTTTTGAAGTAATTCCCATACTGGAATATTTGCACTATCCATTTATATCCCCCTCTACAAATTGAAATTTGTCAGCTTTCGCACACTTTATTTTCAATGCGAAGACTGGCTTCAATATGCATTATCCAATGTCGTGAAAATGGCATTTGAATTAATCCCTGAATATTTTTATCACACCAATAATCAATTAACCAAATGGCATTATCATCATTACTAACTACATTCAATGACTTAAGCAGATTTTTATCTTGTTCAGTCATATTTGTTTTTAAATCCTCATATAAAAGCTCTTTTAATATTTGTGTTGTAGAAACATCAACTTTACTAATATACTTATATAGTTCATCCAAATTTAATTTTGATGAAAATATTGAAATTTCTTGTTTTACAAGTTCATTACCAGTCGTAATACTAGGCGATTTCATTCTTTCGCGATAATTATCTTTAAAAAATATTTGCTCTCTTTTTTTAATCAAAGAATTAGATACTATATCTTCTATTCTAAAAATATGGTACAAAGAATAAGCAATTGTTTTATTATGATATCCTTTCGCATTGATAAAGGGCATTGAATTAAAATCTTCTCTGTTCAATGATTCCTTAAAACCCATTATTTGTTTCATCAGTTCCTTTCTTAATTCTAACAATATGTCAATACCCTCATCGAACGTACTTTTTTTCTTTATCTTTATCTGCATTTTTTTATTCAAATCTGACCATTCGGAATTCATTAAATCACCCCTACAAATTGTAATTTATCGGGTATTTTTGAATACTTATTTTCAATTTGTTAATACCCTATTGTGTCTATAGTATTCATTTAAAATTATACAAATGCTATTTCCAATATAGTTCTTCAAAAACTGGATAAGATGTATTCTTAAATGGCCAATCATTTTCTATCCACTTTTTAACTGTTCTATATAAGAGCTCGTCTGTAACTGCATTTCTTGTCCACATAGTAATTTCAGCATCATGAGACTTTGATGGATCAATATAAATGCAGCCTAAACAGTTTTGATCTTCAAAATCAAATACAGTATAAGCAAATGCAGTTCTTTCATTAAACTCTTTCTCATGCCTCTTTAAATCCTTCTCATCTTCCTCAAGTGTTAAAGTATCTTCTGGCCATCCATCCGTGTATTTTTTCGAATAAAGCTCATGAATGTGATCTTTGGCTTCCATAACAGCATCATAATCCTTCTGCAAATCTAAAACAGTAAGTTTTCGTATTGTAAAATCTCCTGTTTTATATATAATTGGAACAACAAATTCATCTGGTACAAATATTTTTTTCATTTCTACATATTCTCCTTCAATTAATAGTAATAATTTAAATCACCATTTATCTCTATGTAAATTATAGCATATTTTGTAAATGTTACACTACTCAGTTTTCAAAGAACTCATTGTTTGTTTACCATTTGCAATATATAAATTTCAAAGCAAAAAAACGCAAATTCAATTTCTTGAATATTGCGATTTTACAAACAGAAATATTTAATTGTGCCTAATCCTCTACTAATCTATATCCAACGCCAACTTCCGTATAAATATACTGTGGCTGTGCTGGATTCTTTTCTATCTTTCGTCTGAGACTTGCCATGAAAACTCTAAGAGACTGAGTTTCGTTTCCTACTGGAGAAGTCCAGATTTCCTTAATTATAAAATTATGAGTTAACACCTTTCCTGGAAATTTACAAAGAAGAGCCATTATTTTATATTCATTAGGAGTTAGATGTATATCTTCATTATTTATAGTTACTTTTCTTTTATTAAAATCTACAACTAAATCTTTAACTTTAAAAACCCCTATATCTTCCGTTTCATTATTTGTTGTTACACTATGTCTTAATGATACCCTGACTCTTGCTAATAGCTCTCCTATTCCAAAGGGCTTTGTTAAATAATCATCTGCTCCCTTATCTAAGGCTTCTATTTTCTGCCTCTCATTTTCTCTTGCAGAAACAATTATTATTGGAGTTTTACACCATTCTCTAACCTTTGTAATTACATTAATACCATCCATATCTGGAAGTCCTAGATCTAGTATTATTAAATCAGGTCTATGGGATATCGATAGTGCAATAGCTTCTGCTCCCTTATCTGTTTCTATATAATTAAAACCCTGCGCTTTTAAGGATGCCGTTATAAAATTTCTTATTGGTTTATCATCCTCTACAACAAGGATATATGGTTTATTGTCCATCACTATTCCCCTCCTTTGGAATATTAAATTTAAAAATTGCTCCTTCTTGGCTCTCTCTATTATCAGCTGTAATTGTTCCTCCATGAGCTTCAACTATAGATTTACAAATTGCAAGACCTAAGCCAACACCTCTTCTTGAGTCAGATATTTTATCTCCATTGGTGAAAAATCTATCAAATATGTGTGGCAATATATCTTCTGCTATTCCAGTGCCGTTGTCAATTACTTCAAAAATAATATCTTTTTCGTTTTCATAAACCTTAACCTCAATCAAAGAATTTTTAGGTGTGAATTTAATAGCATTATCAATTAAATTTATAAGTACCTGCTCAATTAAACTTCCATCCATAGGCGCCATTATTACAGTTTCTGGAACTGTTACTTTTATTTCATGAGCCGTCGAACGTTTTAAAATTCTTTGAACTGCTTCATACACCACTTCTTCAACCAGCTCTGTATCTTTTTTAACTTTCATATCTCCACCATCAAATCTTGTCATGCTAAGCAGGTTTTCTACTAACCTTATAAGCCATTCAGTATCATCATAGACACTCTGAAGCAATTCCCCTCTAGTTTTTTCCGATATAAGATTACCTGTTTCAATAATGGTACTCACTGAGCCTTTAATACCTGCAAGAGGACTTCTAAGATCATGGGATATTGATCTTAAAAGATTGCTTCTAAGCCTTTCACTTTCAATTTCTAAATTAGATTTCTTTTGGGTTTCAGCTAAGATTTCTCTATCTAATGCAATATAAATCTGGCTTGCAACTGTCTCAAAAATAAATTTCTGCTCTGGCTTTAAAGGTCCATTAATACAGGAAACACCTAATACGCCGAGTACTTTACCATGACTTTTTAGAGGCATATAATATCCCTTTGCTCCATGAAAAGTATTGGTCCCGGCTCCACATTCTTTATCATTTAAAAATGTCCAATAAGCAACTGCTTCTTCATCCTTACTTAATAAAGTCCTGTCTTTCTCTCCTTTAGTTGCAGTATAAATAAATGGAGTGGAAAGCTTATTCTCTTGTCCTAAGTAGCAGATAACAGTTCTTTCAAGAAGCCTTGATAAGTATTTTATTCCTATACCTACAACATCTGCTGTTCCAGTTGCACTTAACAATTTCCTGCTTACTCTATATAATATCTGAGTTATATTTTCTCTTTTCGAAGAATTAAGTGCTTCCCTTTGAATTTTGCTTGTAAGGGTACCAATTGTAAAAGTTACTATTAACATTATAGGAAAAGTAGCTATATAGCTTTTATCATAAACCTCCAAAGAATATCTTGGTTCTGTAAAAAGATAATTAAATAAAAGTATACTCACAATTGAGCAGATAAAACCCAAGATGTATCCCCTTGTCTTTATATTTACAATAATAACTCCTAATATAAAAATCATAATAACGTTAGCAGCGCTAAATCCCAAATAATCAATGCATAATGCAACTATTGTAGTAATTAACATTATTAAAACTGCTATTAAAGTTTCTTTTTTTGATATCTTAGAGCTATATTTATTCTTTTTTATAGTCTTTTCTCTTTTCTTGTCAAAAGTTGAATTTGGGATAACATATACATCTATATAGGAATTAGATTCCATGAGTTTATCAACAATATCTTTTGCATAAAAATGAAATAAATTATTTGGTTTTTTATGATTTTTGCCTATAATTATCTTAGTTACATTTCTGAATTTTGCATATTGAATTATTTGCTCAACCGCATTATCACCGTATGCAGTTACTACTTCTCCACCAAGCTGCTCCGCTAAATTAAAATGAGAATTTAACCTTTCTCTATCTTCTTTACCTAAATTTTTAGATTTTGTACCTTCAACATATAATGCAATCCATTTTGAATGATGCGCTTCAGCCATTCTTGTTGCCGTTCTTATAACTCTTAAAGAAGATGGTGAAGGAGATATACATGCAAGAACTACATCTGATGTTGGCATTACAGTTATCTGGCTTTTTGATAATCTTACACTTTCCACTTCATAATTTATCCTGTCTGCAGTTCTCCTTAAGGCTATTTCTCTAAGAGCAAACAAATTATTTTTAGTAAAGAAATTGTTAAAGGCCTTTCTTGTCTGTTCCCTGCTATATACTTTTCCTTCACTAAATCTATTTAAAAGCTCATCAGGTTCAATATCTATTAACTCAACCTTATCAGCATCATCAAATACCTTATCTGGAATTGTTTCTCTTACAGCAATATGAGTTACACTTTCAACTATATCATTTAAACTTTCTATGTGCTGAACATTTAAAGTCGTATAAACATCTATTCCTGCCTCTAAAAGTTCCTCTATATCCTGCCATCTTTTTCTATGCCTTTCAGTAGCAGCATTAGTGTGGGCAAGTTCATCTACTAGTATTATCTCAGGTTTTCTAACTAATGCTTTATCTAAATCAAATTCTTTTAAAGTTATCCCTCTATAGTTAATAACTTTAACACCTATATTCTCAATTCCATTTACTAAAGCCATAGTTTCTGCTCTTGCATGTGGTTCTATATAACCAATTACTACATCCTTGCCAAGCCTTTTCACATCATGAGCTTCCACTAGCATAGCATAACTTTTTCCAACACCTGCTGCATAACCAAAAAATATTTTTAGTTTTCCTTTTGAAGACTCATTTTCTTCTTTTTTTATTTGATTTAAAAGATACTGTGGATCTGGCCTTTTATTTATATCTATTTAAATCACTCCTAACATTTCTTTAATTTTATCTTAGGCACATGAAAGAAACTAATAGTCCGGCATACTGTTTTATTATTTCTTTGATTGCGCCTTCTGCCTAATGAAATTATATATCCTCTAATAATAATATAAAAGTAAAATGAGCTCAAAGCCCAAATTACTTTGTATTTAAAAGTGAAGCTATTTCCATATTGACTTTTAGAACATTTACTCTTGGTTCACCAAATATTCCAAGTGTTCTACCTTCAGCATATTTATCAACTATTTTTTGAATATCTGCTTCACTTATTCCTGATGCCTTTGAAATTGCCGGTATTTGAATTCTTGCTGACTCTGGACTTATATCAGGATCTAATCCCGAACCTGAACTTGTAAGCAAATCTGTAGGAATATCTTCTTTTTTAACTCCAGGATTAGCTGCTAAAAAATCATCTATATCTTTTTGAACCCTTTCTTTAAGTGCATCATTCGATGGAGCTAAATTTTGAGAGCCTGATGCTACTCCGCTGTAGGCTGCTTTTCCGCTTTCATCTGGCACAGTATCTGCTTCTGTATAAGTGTTATAATTTACAGCTGAAACTCTTCCTCTAAAGAACCTTGGATCTGTAAAATTTTGTCCTATAAGCTCAGAGCCAACTTCCTTGCCATCTAGGCTTACCATACTGCCATTAGCCTTATTATTAAATATGAGCTGGCTTATTCCTGTCATAAAAAGAGGATATATAAGCCCGCAAAGTACCATAAACATAATACTTATACCAATAGATTTTTTAATTATTTTCATATAAAAATCTCCTTTTTCTTGAAATGCATACTGTTATTTATTGTTAACTGAATAAATTATCCAATATTAAGAATCCTAACTAATGGAGTAATAATAACATCAATTACTTTAATCCCTATAAACGGAACAAGTACTCCTCCACCTCCGAAAATAAGCATATTTCTAAGAAGCATAGTCTCTGCCTTCATTGGTTTATACTTTACCCCCTTCATTGCTATTGGTATAAGCAATGGTATTATTATTGCATTAAATATTAATGCTGAAAGTATAGCACTATATGGAGTTGAAAGTCCCATTACATTCATAACCTGCATTTCAGGTATCGCAACAGTGAAAATAGCAGGAATTATAGCAAAATATTTAGCTACATCATTAGCTATACTAAAAGTTGTTAAAGCTCCTCTTGTTATTAGAAGCTGTTTTCCTATCTCAACAACTTCAAGAATCTTTGTTGGATCTGAATCTAAATCAACCATATTAGCTGCTTCTTTAGCTGCTGTAGTACCACTATTCATTGCAAGCCCTACATCTGCCTGAGCAAGAGCTGGTGCATCATTAGTCCCATCCCCTGTCATTGCTACAAGTTTACCTTGATCCTGTTCCTTTTTAATTGCAGCAATTTTATCTTCTGGTTTACATTCAGCAATAAATTCATCTACACCAGCTTCTTTAGCAATAGTTGCGGCAGTTAAAGGATTATCTCCAGTACACATAACTGTTTTAATTCCAATTTCTCTAAGTCTTTCAAATCTTTCTATAAGTCCTGGTTTAACAGTATCTTTAAGGTAAATCACCCCATATGCTTTTTCATTAACACAGACTACAAGAGGTGTTCCTCCTAATTTCGAAACGCTATTTACTGCATCATCTAAATCCTCTGGAATATTTCCGCCAAGTTCTTTTATTCGATTCTTTATAGAATCAGAAGCTCCTTTTCTTACCTTCAAACCATTTGGTAAATCTATTCCACTCATTCTTGTTTGAGCTGTAAATTCAATAAATTCTAAATTTTTATATTCTTCTTCCTTGGCCTTTGAACCTAATTTTCTTCCAAGTTCAACTATTGATTTTCCTTCTGGAGTATCATCTTTTAAGGAGCATATTACTGAATAATTTATAAGATCACTTTTATCCGCATTTCCAACTGGAATAAATTCAGCTGCAAGTCTGTTACCAAATGTTATAGTTCCAGTCTTATCAAGAAGCATTGTATCAACATCACCACAAGCCTCTACTGCTTTTCCTGACATTGCAATAACATTAAATTTTGTAACTCTATCCATACCTGCAATACCTATAGCTGATAGAAGTCCTCCAATTGTTGTTGGTATTAAGCATACAAGAAGTGCAATTAAAGTTGAAATATAAATGGCAACTCCAGAATAATGAGCCATTGGATAAAGTGCAACTATTACTATAAGAAATATAATTGTTAAACTTACAAGTATGGTGTTAAGCGCAATTTCATTTGAGGTTTTCTGCCTTGAGGCTCCTTCAACAAGAGAAATCATTTTATCTAAAAAGGATTCACCAGGAGTTGCTGTTATCTCAATTTTTAACCAGTCACTTACAACCGTTGTTCCACCTGTAACTGATGCAAAATCTCCTCCTCTCTCCTTCATAACAGGTGCTGATTCACCTGTTATAGCTGATTCATCTACAGAAGCTATACCATCTATAACTTCACCGTCATTTGGAATTATATCTCCATTTTCAACTAAAACTATATCGCCTCTTTTTAATTCATTAGCATTTATGATTTTAGTAGTTCCATCAGAATTTAAAAGTTTAGCTACAGTATCTTTTTTCATCTTCTTTAAGTTTTCAGCCTGGGCTTTTCCACGTCCTTCTGCAACTGCTTCAGCAAAATTTGCAAATAGTACTGTTATAAAAAGTATTACTGCTACAATTAAGTTGTAAGCCCTCAAATTATTACCCTCATCTCCAAATAAGCTTGGTACAAAGGTAAGTAATAGAGTTATAACAAAACCTACTTCAACCACAAACATAACAGGATTTTTTATCATATATTTTGGATTTAACTTCTTAAAAGATTCTATTATTGCTTCATTTAATATATCTTTTGTAATAAATTTAGATTCTTTTTTATTATCACTCATATTATTTTCTCCCTGCCTTCTAATTTCATAATAATCAATGCCACAAAGTTAAGTGTTCTGCTACTGGTCCAAGAGCTATAGCTGGTAAAAAGGTTAAAGCTCCAATTATTAAAACAATAGCCATTAAAGTTACTGCAAACATTGTATTATCAGTTCTAAAAGTTCCTGCTGTCGCTGGTATACTTCTTTTTGCTGCTAAAGATCCCGCTACTGAAAGAAGAATTATGATGGATAAGTATCTTCCATAAAACATAACTATTCCTGCTGTGGTATTCCAAAACATGGTATTATCTCCTAGACCTTCAAAACCAGAACCATTATTAGCCGCAGATGAAGCAAATTGATAAACTATTTGAGACAAACCATGGAAGCCAGGATTTGATATTCCTGCAAGTCCTTCAGGCGTAACTAAAGCCAGTGCTGAAAACATTAATATTAAAAATGGATGAATTATTATAGCTAAAGCTATAAGTTTGATTTCCCTGCCTTCAAGCTTCTTTGACAAAAATTCTGGTGTTCTTCCTACCATAAGTCCACATAAAAAGACTGTAAGAATTGCATACATTATCATGTTCATAAATCCTACACCTTTTCCGCCAAATATAACATTAAGCATCATATTCATAAGGGCAACCGCTCCTCCTAGAGGTGTTAAGGAATCATGCATATTGTTTACTGTTCCTGTTGTAAAAGCTGTAGTTACCGTAGTAAATAAGGAAGACTGTCCTATTCCAAATCTAACTTCTTTACCCTCCATATTACCCATAGCCTGGCTTAATTCGATATGTGCTAAAGCTGGATTTCCTGCCTTTTCTGCAAAGTAACATATTGGTAGTGCTATAACAAATAATCCTGCCATTGCACCAAAGATTGCCCATCCTTGTTTCTTATTTTTCAGCATTAAACCAAAGGTATAAACTAGCGCCCCTGGAAGCATCATCATAGATAATAACTCTATTAAATTTGTTAAAGGCGTAGGATTTTCAAAAGGATGTGCTGAATTTGCACCGAAGAAACCACCCCCGTTTGTACCTACATGCTTTATTGCTTCAAGAGCTGCTACAGGTCCCATCGCTATGTCCTGCATTTTCCCTTCTATTGTTGTAACTGTTTTAGTTCCAGATAGAGTTTGTGGCACTCCTTGAGATACTAGAAGAATTCCTATTACTATTGAAAATGGTAGTAAAACTCTTGTTGTAATTCTTGTTATATCAACAAAGAAATTTCCCATTGATTTTTTTCCAATTATTCCTCTCATAAAGGCAAGAGCTGCTGCAAAACCTGTTGCCGCGGACGTAAACATCATAAATATAATAACTATCATCTGGCTTAAATTAGAAAGTCCAGACTCTCCACTATAATCTTGGAGATTTGTATTTGTCATAAAACTTATAATTGTATTAAAAGATAAGCTCTGCTCCATTCCATCTATTTTATTTGGGTTTAGAAATAAAAGTCCCTGAGCTCTTAAAATTATATATCCTATAAATACCATAACCGCATTTACTGCTATAATTGAGACCATATATTCCTTCCAATTCATTTTTTCTTCTTTATTTATTCCACATATTTTATAAATAAAGTTATCTATTGGATTAAAAACCTTATCTACAACTGTCTTTTCACCAGTGCTAACATAGTATAAATACTTTCCAAGTGGCACTACAATTAGCATGAAAAGTAGTAAAGTTATTATTATTTGTAACCATTCCATAATATATTCCTCCTAATTTGCTGCAACTTCTAAAATTTTTCTGGATTAAATAGTGCATAACTCAAATATCCAAATAGTAAAACTATAATTCCAATTAATATCCACATACATATTCCCCCTAGTATAATCTAATTATTTATTCACTTGCTTTTCACACCAGTTAGCAAAGAAGATTACTGAGCCAAAGCCTAAAATCAATAATGCAAAAAATACAACATCTAACATTGTTCCTCCCCCTTCGATATTTATTTTCTATATTGAATAATACTACTTACGGTATAAAGATTGGATTAAAGTATTAGCATTGGTATAAAGATTTTATAAAGATTTTCAATATAAAAACAGCCTAAAGTATTTTATTTATACTCTAGGCTGCTTTGGAGAGAAAATATATTTTATTAAACAATAAGGCAGTAGTTATTACTCCTAACTACTGCCTTTTAAAAACAATTATTGTGCATGTAAGAATTTTTCATAATTCTCTATTTTGTCCTTTCTATGAGTTTTTTCCAGCCAAAGCCTATAATCTATAATATTTTCTCTTAATTTATTAAAATCTATTATTCTTCCATTTATCTTGTTTCTTTTTATAAATATATCTGTTATTGATAAATATCTCATTTTTTCCACCTCTCTTTTAAGAATATAATATCATTGTTTTTTGTCAAATTGTTGTCAAATTTTAATTATAAAGATTAGAAGCTGCTATAACTCATATTCTCATTAAACTGAACTATTTTAGCAATTATCATTTTCATATAATTCAATAATTTCACATATCTTTTCGATCATACTTACCTCTAAATTTATAGATATAAACAATTATCTTAACTTATTTTATTGTAAACTATGAAGCTTAAATTCGTAATAATTTTTAAATTCATACTTATATAAATGTAATCATTTCACTATTTGAGAAATGCAAAATAAGTAAAAACAATTTTTTATAATTATTACGCATGATTTTATGAATAATATGAAATTTACTTTATAATCAATAAAGTCATGTTGAATTGAATACCTTAAGCTTACGCCTTTTTAGAAGGGCACAATAAAAAATCGTAAATCCAATCCCTTGAATAATACGATTTTACACTTTGCTATTTATTCCTATTGTTTCATGACTTAAGTCCCTTAAAATATTAAATTCAATCAGAATATTTTAATGGAGTTATTCATTTTAGTTAATATTCTATATTATTTGTTAGAGCTTCCTAAAAATCTTTATGATTAATTGTAAGAAAATTTTATCATAATTTAATATACTACTTTATTTCTAGTGCTTTATTAAATTTGCACCTAGTTCAAATGCTTTTTGACAATCTAAAGGAAATTGAATTTTTCTATGTGCTGCTTTTTCTTCTTCAGAGAAGGATTCAACTTTATATTTTGAGTAATCATCAAATTGATAAGTATTATTTGAATACATAACTGATGGTTTTGTGAATATATGTCCAATATTAGATTCCATGCGCTCGAAAGTTTTTAAATAACCAATTTGCTCCATTACTTCCTCTTTAACATTCATTGTATAAATGAATGCTGTTGGCATCCTTTTTGGAGCCAGTGAAGTACCATTATTGTCATACACAAGATAGGGAAATAATAGTCTTTCTAAAAATGATAGGAATTTACCTGTTACATTACTAAAATATACTGGAGAACTAAAAATAAGCCCATCAGCTTGAGACACTTTTTCTAAAACTTCTTGAAGCTCGTCTTTTACTGCACATTTTCCATAACTTTTACCTCCAAGTCTTTTACAAGCAAAGCAACTTATACATCCAGTATAATTTAAATCATATAAATTAATTATTTCAGTTTCAATTTCTTTATCTTTTGCAGCTTCTTTTACTCCATTTAAAGCTTTTTGAAGTAATGTAGCCGTATTTTTATTTTTTCTTGGACTTCCGTTAATACCATAAATTTTCATAGTACCACTCCTCTTTCTATATCTTTCTCTTTATAGTGTTTTATTATTAATTTTTTGTTATAATTAATATAACATAAGAACAGAGATATACAAGTATGCAGTTTTTTCTGTTTCAGTATAAAAAGTATACTATTGACTTTGAAGGAGTTGTGATTATGGATGAGTATATGAATTATGATAAAGAATTCCCTGCTGATAATGTATATGAAAGGAAATGTCCTGTTATATATGCACTTGATATTTTAGGTCAAAAATGGAAACTACCTATCTTGTGGTGTTTATCCAGCAAAGATTTTACTAGATATAATGAATTAAAACGAAAAGTTAACGGTATTACTAATATGATGCTTACAAAGTCCTTAAAAGAATTAGAAGAACATAAGCTCATTGTTAGAACTCAATATGAAACTATTCCTCCTAAGGTTGAATATTCTTTAACAGAAAGAGGTAAGGCCTTACTTCCCACATTTAAAGAATTATATATATGGGGCGAAGATCAGCTTAAACTTGATAAGCCGAAATCAAATTATAAATAAAATAAAGTGACAATATATAGATTTACGTAAAAATAAATTTATATATTGTCCTTGTTATTATGAATTTATATTTCATATGTTTTAAACGTTTCTCATTTGTTTTAATACATAATGCAAGAATATTGAAAACTAGTATAAAATCATTTATGGCTAGTTATAACATCTTTAATGATTGTTATTAATTATTTATAGCATAGAATATTAATGAAATTATTCCAATGACTATAACGCTAGTAATAATCCTAGTGAGTAAATTTCCTTTCGTTAATTGACTTAAATCACCTATTTGTGAACGATTTACTGAATCTGAGAAGTTAGCCATTGGATTTTTTTTATATTCATCGATTTTGCGTTTATCTTCTTTATCCATAAACTTCCTCACTATTATTAATTATTGAACAATGAGTTACTATTCTGAATCAATTATAACATATTTTGTAAATACCACATTGTTCAATTTTCAAAGAACATTGGTTGTATTTTCATTACCCATAGTTAATTCTCATTTTTTACAAACTGCTTGCCATACTAGAGAATCGCAAATTCGTTTTCTTGAATAATGCAATTTTACAATTTGTTATTTATTCATGATATATGAAAATTCTGAATCACATATTTCCTATCCATATAATTAACATGATGAATACAACAATTTCAATTACCAAAAAAATAGTAGAAATAATATTTTATTTTTAGTTACAACCCCTAATATCAATAATATTATTAATATTATAAAAATAAATAATAATTTACTTGTTAAAGGCATAATAAAACCTCCTATTTAGCCTTATGATAACTTTCCTTAAAGTATTTCATGCTAATTTACTATTAAATTTTCAGATATAATGACATCCATAAACAACTTTATAAAATTTGAATTTGCAATAATAAATAGGGTTGCATCTTTCCACGATTAACACGAATGAGACGTGTCGTTTACCTGACTAACAATAGCTTCGACTATGCGTTTCCATGTTCCCTTAGGCATATCATGTCCCATTCCTTCTATCAAAAGTAATTTAGCATTAGGTATTGTGCGTGCTGTATCTTTTCCTGCTTCAACAGGAAACAATATCACCAGCGTTGGAATTGTTAATAATGACAGATGCTGTCTCCTATCTCCATTAGCGACCAACGCCGCATTTTGGCGTACAGCTCCTTGTGGGTAATAAGAACGATCATAGCTTTCTTCAGTATACCGTATTGCACGTTCTTCTTCAAAAGGGAACCCTTTACTCCAAAGATTTTTCCACATACGTAAAGTATAATCAATATATGCATCCCGTTCAGTTGGAGGTGTTGCTGTAACAATCGCCAATGTTTCTGGTGATATTTGCGGATTATTCGGATTACCTGTAGATGACATAATAGAAATTAAGCTACATATACGTGAAGGATGCCTATAGGCAAAAACCTGAGCAATGGTGCCTCCCATAGAAGCACCACAGATGTGGGCCTTCTTTATATTGAGCGCATCTAGCAAACCAGCCACATCATCAGCCATATCTTCTAATGTATATGCTGTCTTAATTGGTTTTCCCTCTTGTGCCGCCTGGTATATTCTTTTCATATCAGGAATACCAGCTTCATCGAATTTTGCAGACAATCCCGCATCGCGGTTATCAAAGCGTATAACTTGTAAATTATCCTTTGCAAGCATTTCACAAAAATCTGGTTCCCAAAAATTTAGCTGAGCACCATTTCCTGCAATAAGTACTATTGTAGGGTTTGTCTTCTTTCCAAAAATCTCATATTCAATTTGTATGCCATTTGCCTTTACGTGTGCCATAACATATATCCCCCTGAGTATTTTTATATTGATACGTCTTAATCATGAACGCATCACTAAAGCCTACATAAATTCTCACTTCACAATAATTTACTATTCTGGATTAATTATAGCATTGTTTTGTAAATATCACATAATTCAATTTTCAAAGAACATAATTTTTATTAAATACTACACACTTCCTACATCTTGAATATTTATTTTTAAATTTAACATACTACTAATGAAAATAACTAATGAGTTCATTTTTGTAGTAGATATTTTTTATCCATAAAAATCAAATATATATATAACATCTATCTTCGTATAATAGGAATTGAATAGTATATTTAATTCTAAAATATTAATATTATGAAAGGTTGTTAAACTTAATGAAAAGATTTATTTCATCATTTTTTATTTTATTATTACTATCATTTACTATAATCGGTTCTACTACCACTCCTAATCCTCTTACCTCAAATGTGTTTAAGGAAGGTATTTACAAATTAAATACTTATGAATCCATTTTAAAAGATAAGATTTACAAAGCTGAAAATGTCTCTACAGATAAAAGTTCCTATTTAACTATCTACGATGATAACTTTATGCCACTTCAATCAATAAGGCTACAACCACAGTCTATAAAATACGACTTAACCCCATTAAAATCTAATTACACAATGGTGATAGTTGGTGATGGTGATATATACTTTTCATAAAATTAAACAGTAGCTGTATTTCTTCTGGTTGCTGCTTTTATATTCACTATTATTGCGTAATGCAAAAATCTTATTGTTGAATCGTTATATTAACTAACTATAAATTTTCTTTTATCAACAACTTAAATTCTAAATACTTTTTTAGAATTGCGTATTAAAAAAATCGCAAATTCAAACTATTAAATAATGCGACTTTACAATTTGCTATTTATTTTTATTTATTCATGATATAAAAAAATTGCACATTAACATAAATGAAAAGTATTTAAACACTTGGTTTCTACTTATCTAATTTAAGTTGTTCTTCCCCCCATAGATATAATTCATTCAATGTGGGAAGTAACTCTTTACCTCTTTCCGCTAAGGAATATTCCACTTTAGGAGGAATAGTTTCATATTGAGTTCTAACAATGAGCTTATGTTCTTCTAATTCTTTTAAGGACTTTGTAAGCATCATATTAGTAATACCGTTAATTTTTCGTTTTAACTCATTATATCTAGTGGATTCTTTAGCTGATAAATACCATATGATAGGCAATTTCCATTTTTGTCCTATAATATCAAGTGCATATAGAACTGGACATTCTGTTCCATATATATTATCATCAGGGAATTCTTTAATACCAATTATATAATTATTCATAAATACAACTCCTTTAAATTCGCAGTATATTTTTTATACTTACACTGAAAAAACTGCATACTTGTAAAACTTATATCACTATGTTAAGTTGATTATAACAAAAACATAAAACATTTGAAAGAGGAGAGATACTATGAAAATAATTGCTATTAACGGAAGCCCAAGAAAAAATAAAAACACTGTAACCTTATTAAATAAAGCTCTTGAAGGAGCAAAATCCCAAGGATCAGAAATTGAATTGATAAATCTTTATGACTTAAAATATAGAGGATGCATCAGCTGCTTTGCCTGTAAAAGAAAGGATGGAGAGCATGGTAAATGTGCAATGAATGATGATCTAACACCTGTTCTTGAAAAATTAAAAACAGCAGATGCTATTATTTTTGGTTCACCAATATATAATATGAACATTACTTCTGGAATTAGTGCACTTTTAGAGCGCTTCATATTTTCAAATGTTATATATAGTACAGAAATACCAACTGTTTATCCGAGAAAAATTCAATCAGGATTTATTTATACTATGGGTATAACAGAAAAATATATGGAGGATGCTGGATATAAATTAATCTTAAAGCCATATCAGGATTCTATTTCAATGGTACTTGGAAACCAAATAAAGCTGTTATATAGTTATGATACTTATCAGTTTACTGATTATGAGAAATATGAGTCTTCTATGTTTTCAGAAAAAGAAAAAGCCAAACATAGAGCTGAACAATTTCCAATTGATTGTCAAAAAGCCTTTGATATGGGAGTAAGCTTAGCTATAAATATTTAACAAATTTTAAAGATGTTATGAATAAAGATAAATTCATATGAACATTGTATTAACTAAATGGAAGTGCTTCAGAATGAGGCACTTCTTTTTAATACGCACATCTGAATATAGCAATCTTAGAATGAGAATAATCTTCGATTTATCTTCAAATAAAATATGTTTTCTAATATTAGATAAATCATAAACAAACTTCTATATTAAGCACAGAAAAATAGCAAGTTCTCTATATTTATAGTTGAACTTGCTATTTTCTTAATTTATATAATAGGTTTAACTAGAGGGCATATTAATTAATTGTTTATTATCTTAACATCCATCCTGAAATTACCATCATCTGTACTTCTGATGTTCCTTCATAGATTTCTGTTATTTTGGCATCACGCATCATTCTTTCAATTGGATAATCGCTTGTATATCCATAGCCTCCAAATAATTGTAAGCATCGATTTGTTACATCAGTTGCATTTCTAGCAGCAACCAATTTTGCCATAGCAGCTAAATGCGTGAATTTCTCATGCTCATCTTTTGCACATGCAGCTTGATATACTAAAAGCTTTGCAGCTTCTGTACTTGCACGCATTTGAGCAAGTTCAAATTGTGTATTTTGGAATTGAGCGATAGGTCGCCCAAATTGAACACGTTCTTTAACATACTTTACAGTTTCTTCTATTGCACCTTCTGCAATACCAAGAGCTTGTGCAGCAATACCAATACGGCCTCCATCAAGAGTTGCCATAGCTATACCGAATCCTTTGCCTTCTTCTCCTAAAAGATTTTCTTTTGGAACTATACAGTTATCAAAGAATAATTCACAAGTAGAAGATGCACGGATTCCCATCTTTAATTCATGACTTCCAACAGAGAAACCAGGGAAATCTTTTTCAACTATAAATGCTGAAATACCTTTTGTTCCCTTACTCTTATCTGTCATAGCAAGAACAATATATATGTCTGCAAATCCTGCATTGGTAATAAATATTTTGCTTCCATTTAATACATAGTGGTCTCCGTCTAATACTGCTGTTGTCTTTTGCATAGAAGCATCAGTTCCAGCAACAGGTTCTGTTAATCCAAAGGCACCTAATTTTTCACCTGAAGCAAGTGGTTTTAAATATTTTTCTTTTTGCTCATCTGTACCATATGTGTAGATTGGTGTTGCACAAAGACTTGTATGTGCTGAAACAATAACACCTGTTGTTGCACAGCATTTTGATAATTCTTCTACACATTGTATATAACTTAAGGTATCCATTCCAGCTCCGCCGTATTCTTCAGGAAATGGAATTCCAAGTAAACCCATTTCAGCCATTTTAGCTACATTTTCTTCTGGAAAACGCATGCTTTCATCAATTTCTTTTGCAATTGGTTTTACCTCATTTTCTGCAAAATCTCTATACATTTCTTGTAATTGTTCATGGTTTTCATCTTGTTTAAAATTCATATTAATCTCCTACCTTCCTTTTTCATCTTTTCCTTTTTTCTTTTATGGGATATCAATCGTATTTTAGGCACATGAGAATAAATAGCAAGCCCAAAGTTGCCATGGATATTTTTCATCAGGCAATGGAGGTAAATTGCCCTCATAGCGGGCCTATTAGGTCAATTTGCCGACGTAGGATGATGGAAAATAGACCGGCAAATGGACTTGTTATTTTTTGAATGTGCCTTGATTGCGATTTATTAATTTAAGCCATCAATTGGGCAGCACACTTTACCTGGATTCATGATAGAATTTGGATCAAACACTTTTTTAATACCTTTCATTAATTCCATGTTTATCTCTCCAACGCTATCAGCTAAGTAGCTCATCTTTCCACTTCCAATTCCATGTTCTCCTGAAACAAGTCCGCCACATTTTATTGCTTCTTCGTAAATAATCTTGAAGAACTTCTCAACTCTTGTTTTAAATTCTGCTTCTTCTAAATCATTGCTGCATTGGTATATATGAAGATTTCCATCTCCTGCATGTCCAAAGCTCTTAATAGTTATTCCACACTCTTCACCAGCTTTATTTACAAAAGTAAGATAAGATGCAATTTTATTTACTGGAACTACAACATCACATTCATCTAATAATTTTGTTTCTGCCATAATTGCTTCTAAGAAACTAGAACGTGCAGCCCATGCATCTTTTATTTTTGCAGGTGTATCAGCTACAAGAACATCAATTGCCCCTGCTTCTAATACTATTTCACTAGCTTGCTCGATAAGGTTATTTAATTCATCTTCATTACCTGCATCTATAGTAACAAGTAAATAAGCATTTGCAGTTGTTCCATCAATTACTTGTGGGAATACGCTCTTTCCAATATATCTTTCACTAGATAAAACAATTTCTCTTTCCATAAATTCTAATGCTTGTGGATTCATGTGTTCCATTTTAAATTTAGGAACAGTAGCAATACAATCATCTAAATTTTCGAAAGGAATAATTAAACTTGCAACTACCTTTGGTGCTGGCATAATTTTCAAAGTAAGTTCTGTAATGATTCCAAGAGTACCTTCTGAACCAATCATTAAGTTCAAAAGACTGTAACCTGAACTTGTTTTTGATACTGTAGCTCCAAAGTTTGTAATTTCTCCTGTTGGAAGAACAACTTTCATTGCAAGTACATAATCACGTGTTGCACCATATTTAACAGCTCTCATTCCACCTGCATTCGTTGAAACATTTCCTCCTAAACAAGCAAACTTTTCACCAGGATCTGGTGCATACAATAATCCTTGTTTTGCGCAATCCTCTGCAAGATCGTTTAACAAAACACCAGCTTCTACATGAACAACAAAATTTTCTAAGTCGTAAGAAAGTATTTTGTTCATCTTTGTAATATCAATTAAAACTCCTCCTAGTAGTGGAACTGCTCCTCCTACAAGTCCTGTTCCTGCTCCTCTTGGAGTTACTGGTATCTTATTTTCATTACATATTTTTACTACTGCTGCAACTTCTTCTGTAGAATGTGCCATAAAAACAACTTGTGGAGCCACTTTTCCGTAAATAGGCATTTCATCGTGACAATAATCTTCATTAATATCAGCACCTGTTAAAATATGCCCTGGAGCCGCCTCCTGTAATTTTGAGATTAATTCTTCTGTTAATTGATTATACTCAGCCATAACGATCATTTCCCTTCTAATATACTTATTCAGTTTACAATTATCAGATAAAATTCCTAATAGAATTTTTGAGATCATTTATTTTTTCGAAAAGCTATAAGCTTTTCTTCCTAAATTGTAAACTGTGAACTGTAAATTGCTTTAAAGTGTACCTATAAAACATATTATGCCAGCAATAACTACATAACATACAAAATACTTAAATACGCTTCTTAAAATCTTACTTTCCGAACCAGATTGATCAATTGCACTTGCACCAATTGCAATACTTTGAGGACAGATCATCTTTCCGATACCAGCTCCAAGAGTATTTGCTGCTGCCATCCATGCTCCAGAAAGTCCAAGGTTTTGTGCTGTCTGTACTTGTAATCCTCCAAATAAAACACTGGTTGATGTACCTGAACCTGTAACAAATCCTCCAATGGATCCAATTAATGGGGAAATTAACGGATATGCTCCTCCTGTAACTACAACTAAAAGACTTGCAATATCTGAAATCATTCCACTATAACCCATTACCTTTGCTGTTGACATAACCGCACAAATTGTAACAATTGTTTTCCAGTTTGCTTTTAAGGTACTAAGTAATACCTCAAGCATCAGTGATACTTTTGCTCCTTGAACAAGACCTCCAATAATTGCAGCGATGAAAATAATAATACCTGGCGTATTAATCCAGCTAAAAGTCAATGTACTTCCACCTTTGCCAGCATATACAACTGCACTAGTTTTAAATACCGCAATTGCATTATGAATTACTGGAACTAATGTTGATGTAGCCATTAACATTATAAATATTAAAATAAATGGACACCATGCTTGTATTGCTTTACCAAATGATAAAGTTATTGCTTCTTTTGCTTTATCGACTTTAATGCAATATTCATCTTGAGGTTTTTTATTAAAGACTTTTGCCGCAACACTTGTACATACCATACAGCAAATAGATCCTACTATATCTGGCAATTCTGGTCCAAGTAAAGTTGCTGTAATATAAGCAGGTATTGTAAATGATAATGCAGCAACTAATGTAATAGCAAACGCTCCTTTTAATGCCTTTATTCCCCCACCTACAATGCATACCATAATAAACGGACTAATAAAGATAAGAATCGATTCAATTATTGCTGTACTTGCTGCCACTGCACTAGCTCCAACTCCTGTTACTGCAGAAACTGTTACTAGTGGTATTCCAACTGATCCAAATGCAGTTGGTGTAGTATTGGCAACTAGACAAGCTAGAACTGCTGAAAATGGATTTAATCCAAGACCAGCAAGCATAGATGCCGGAATAGCAACTGCTGTACCAAAGCCAGCCATTCCTTCCATGAAATTACCGAATCCCCATCCGATAATTAATGTTAAAACCCTTTTATCCACAGAAACTCCAGCTAACATTTCTTTTATGAAATCCATTGCACCTGTACGTAAAATTAAGTTATACGTAAACAAAGCTGCAATAATAACTAGACAGATCGGCCATAATGCGTTAAGTATTCCTTCCAATACCCCTGTCGCAGCATAAACCACATTTAATTTCCAGAAAAAAATAGCTAAAAACATTGTAAGAACAAGTGCAATCGAGCAGGCTTTATAACCTGGCATCTTTAATCCGCTAAGTGCAATTATGAGCCAAAGGATTGGTAATATCGCCATTAAAAATTTAAAAAACAGCATTTTTTTATCCTCCTTATACATTTTTCAAATGGTATAACCTCTTTACAATTGGTATGACCACTACGTCGTGATTATTTATCTTCCCACTTGTTGTTTAATACTGCTTTTACATATATTCGGATTTAATTATTTTTTATATACTGCGTTTCTTATTCATTTATGTTTTTTCAATAATTCTCTAAGTATACAAGTGTGAAATTTTGTATATAATTTCATTTTCTTGTGAATTGAGATTTATTTCTAAGTTATCGCAATAATTTTTTAGTGCGATAACTCTTTTCTTATCTGGAAAAAAACTTTACTCTGCTTTTATTTTTTTCATTTCTTCAATCATAACTGGAAGAATCTCTGTTACATTTCCAACAATACTTAGATTAGCAACTTCAAAAATTGGAGCCTCCTCATCTTTATTAATTGCCACAATATAACCA
>JAEZKY010000184.1 GCA_023435985.1 Bacillota bacterium
CTTTTAAGTTACGGGGCTGAACAAATTAAAAATGGAAATTTGGATTTTGAAATGAATTACGATAGTGATGATGAGTTTAAACAAGTTTGTGGCGACTTTGATGAAATGAGAATGCGTTTAAAGGATTCTGTAGATATGCAGTTGAAATATGAAGAAAATAGAAAAGAGTTAGTTGTAGGAATATCCCATGATCTGCGTACTCCATTAACTGCAATTAAAGGTTATGTTGAAGGACTTAGGGATGGAGTAGCAAATACACCAGAAAAGCAAAAAAAATATTTAGATACTATTTACACTAAGGCTTGTGATATGGATGGATTAGTTGATAGCTTATTCTTATTTTCTAAATTAGATACAGGACAGTTTCCATTTAAATTTAACATAGTGAGTATTAATGGGTATATAAATAAGTTTTACGAATGTGCAAAGGAGGAATTTCTCGGCTTAGATGTAGAAATATTATTTGACAGTAAATGTGATGATTCAATTATGGTAAAGCTTGATCCTCAAGAAATTAACAGAGTTCTTTTAAATATATTGAATAATAGTGTAAAATATAATAAAAATAAAAAGGTTGAAATTCAAATATATTTATATGAAAAAGGAAATTTAGTCGTATTGGAGATAAGTGACAATGGAATAGGCGTATCAGAGGAAGACCTTTCAAAGTTGTTTTTGAGATTTTACAGAGGCGATGCTTCACGTACAAAACCTAATGAAGGAAGTGGACTTGGACTAGCTATATCTAAACATATTATTGAAGCACATGGTGGGAAAATTATGGCTTATAATAGGAATGGACTTACAATAAAAATAACTTTCCCTAAGAATTATAGTAATCGTAATTAGGATTTAATTAAATTAGTTCAGAAATGAGAGTAGGGCACAATCAAATAAATAAAAATAAGTAAAGACATACAGATTATAAATTAAGTCTATAGTTTGGAGGAAAATAAGTGAAAAAAATATTGATTATAGAAGATGATGAAAGTATTGCTGAGTTGGAAAGGGATTATCTTGAGATAACTGGATTCAAAACTGAAATAGCACAAGATGGATATAGTGGAATCAAGCTTGCGTTAAATGAAGACTTTGATTTGATTTTATTGGATGTTATGCTGCCTGGCAAAGATGGTTTTAAAATCTGTCAAGAAATAAGAGAAGTTAAAGAAATACCTATTTTAATGGTTACAGCTAAAAAAGAAGATATTTATAAAATACAGGGACTTGGAATTGGAGCGGATGATTATATAGTGAAGCCGTTTAGCCCTAGTGAACTTGTTGCAAGAGTAAATGCTCATATATCACGATACGAACGGTTAACAACTATGGAGAAAAGTCTTCATGACGAAAAAAGTTCAATAACCATTGGAAGGATTAAAATTTTGCTTAAAGCAAGAAGGGTTTATGTTGAAGAAAAAGAAGTAAGGTTAGCTAATAAAGAATTTGAATTACTCATGTTTTTAGCTTCAAATCCTAATATTGTTTTCTCAAAGGATGCACTTTTGGATAGAATTTGGGGTGAAGAATCTACAGGGGATAACTCTACCGTTACAGTGCATATTAACAGAATAAGAGAAAAAATTGAATTAGATAGTAGTAATCCAGAATATATAGAAACTGTCTGGGGAGCTGGATATAGATTTAATATGTAAAACTTTTAAAAATATGTACTTATAATGAATATGAAATTTAACATAAATTTAACATAAGTTTATACATTGTTTATATTTGTTTTAGAGTAAAGTTAGATTTGTTAGATATACTAAAATTGTAATTAAGTAGCTGATTATCTATAATAAATTAATGTTGTAAGAAATATTTTTAAAAATAACAGGAGGGAAGACTTTGAAGAGAGTACTAATAAGTTTTTTTGTAGCGATGGTTTTAATAGGAAGCAATATACCGAGTGCAAATGCAGCCGAAAGCATTAATTCAAATACAGTTAATAGCAGTAGTTCAAATACAACTGAGGATGCAGGCGCAATTAAAATATCTCTAGCTAATATACAGGATATTATTCTTGAATACAATCAGCAGGCTAAGATATATGCAAATAGTAGAGATAATACGAAATTGAATTATGATGTTCTTAAAGATGAAGAGAATAGTGCAGAAGATGATTATAATAATGCGGAAGATAATTATAATGATGAATTAGCAAAATATAATCAAGATTCGACTAATTCTAAGCCATCAGATGCTGATGTTGCAGATGCAAAAGATAAATTGGATGAGGCAAAAGATAAATTGGATCAAACAAAAGATTCGCTAGATTCAGCTAGGAATGACTTAAAAAAAGCTAATATTACTTATAATAACAACTTGCAGAATTTGGTCAAAACAGCACAAAATGATTACATATCTTATATATTAGGTGATTTACCTAACAAAGAGTACAATAATGCTAATGTAGAATTGTTAAAAAAACAAGCAGATATCGCAAAGGTACAGTATGACAGTGGATTTTTATCAAAGAACGATTATACAACTGCACAGCTAAATTATACTACAGCACTTAATGCTTCCAATAAAACAAACGATGCGGAAGAAAATGATAAAACAAAATTACTTTATGATTTAGGATTATCATCAGGAGAAAATGTTACTTTTGATACAAATTTAGATCAGGATCTTAACGATGTATCTACAATAAATTATAATAATGACTTGACAGAAATGTTCAATAATAATTTAACTTTACAAAGTGATAATATTTCAATTGAACAAGCATCTGATGATAAAGATAATTATGAAGATGATAATGATGATAGTAGTGATGAGTATGATAATAAGGATGAACAATATGATAACTCATTGAAAAATGAGCAGGCACAGTTAGTATTAGATAAAAATAGTGCAGAAAAAGATTTTAAAACAAAGTATGATGCCCTTATGAATTCATATGCTTCCATGAAAAGCGGTGCTAATAGCTTAAGCCAGCAAAAAGATCAATATAATGTTAAAGTAATCCAATATAATTATGGATTCGCATCACAACAGGATGTTAATACAGCTAATGTTGATTCCATAAAAGAATCTCAAAGCTATCAAAGTGATAAGTCCGCATTTTATCAGGCTTATTTAAGTTATATTGAAGCGAAAGAAGGGTATTAAAATTGAAGCTATTAAATAAGATAAAATTAGGCAATAATAAAAAAATTGCCAACAAAGAAGTAACAACAAAAAAGTTCTTTAATAAGAAAATAATAAGTATAATATGCATAGTGCTAGTGGTTGTCGTTGGAGGCGGGATTTTTTATAAACTCAAGCTTTCTAAACCTAAGACAACTCAAGCTAAAGTTAAGTATACGACTTTGGAAAAAACAAAAATTGAAACGACTATTAGTTCTTCAGGAGCTATAAAAAGTGGACAGGGTACAAATATATATTCAAATTTAGAATATAATGTTGCAAGTATTAATGTAAAAGTTGGAGATACAGTAAAAAAAGGTGATGTTCTTGCGACAATAGATACATCGGAATTAGAGGAACAAATTGCTGAAGGACAGCAGACTCTTGATGCAAATAAAGCCAAAACTGCTGCATCACTAGCACAGGCGCAAAAAAATTATGATAATGCAAAGTATCTATATGATAATAATTTAAATACAGATATAGTGAGTGCACAAACTAATCTTAATAAAGCCAAGCTTACACTTGATAATGATACTAAGGTTTATGAATATGACAAGGTAATGCTTCAAAATGGAAATATGTCTCAGCATGATGTTGATACTGCTGGAACAACCGTAGATAATGATCAAAAAGCTTATAATCAGGCTCAAGTTGCTGTAGAAGCTGCACAAGCTTCAGCTGAAAAAGAAATAGAAAATGATAAAACAGCATTAGATAGTGCTCAGGCTGCTGCAAATGATCAAACTTCTGAATTAGCATTAGAAGATAAGAAAAAGAAACTTCAAGATGCACAAGTAGTTGCAACAGTAGATGGTACAATAACAAATGTAAACTGTGAGGTCGGTGTTCAGGCAGCAGGAGCATTATTTGTAATACAAGATTTAAGTAATTTAATCGTTGATGCAGATGTTGATGAAACAGATATTAATCAAATAGCTGTTGGGCAAAAAGCAGAATTAAGTACAGATGCATCAGGTAGTGAAGTTATTCAAGGAGCCGTTACAATTGCAGAACCAGTTTCTACAGCTGCAAGTCAGAGTACTAGTTATAGTAATAGTAGCAGCGGTAGTAGCAGTAGCAGCAGTAAGAGTAGCAGTAGTAGCAGCAGTGATTCTACAAGTAGTGATGTGACATTTAAAGTGGAAATTCAGCTTTCAGGCCAAAGTGATAAGGTCAAAGTAGGTATGAATTCAACAATAAAGATTGTTACAAACGAAAAAGATGATGTTTACTCAGTACCATATGGAGCAGTACTAACTCAAAAGGGACAAAATTTCGTGTATGCAGCTGTAAAACAAGGAAGCCAATATGTTGTTAAAGAAATTCCAGTAACTAAAGGTTTGGAATCGGATACTAATGTTGCAATTGATGGAGCAGATCTTACTGATGGTATGATTATACTTAGTGAACCAGCAAGTTATACAGTAGGGAGTACAGTAATAATAAATAAATAGGGAGGTGAGTTTTTGAGTAAAAACGTAATAGAAATGAAAAATATTATAAAAAGTTTCTATATAGGAACTCCAAATCAGTTAAATATTTTAAAGGGACTGGATATTACTGTAAAAGAAGGCGAGTTTGTATCGATTATTGGAACGTCAGGTTCAGGTAAAAGTACATTGATGAATATTATAGGTGCACTTGACAGGGCAACATCTGGAGAATATATATTAGACAGTACTAATATTAATGATATATCAGATGATGGTTTATCAGAAGTAAGAAATAAGAAAATAGGATTTGTATTTCAAACTTATAACTTAATACCAAGAAGTACAGCTTTGTCGAATGTTGAATTACCAATGCTTTATAAAGGCGCAGGTAAAAAGGAACGGAGAGAGCGTGCAGAAGAACTTTTGGAGCTTGTTGGAATGAAAGAGAGAATGACCCATCAACCTAGTGAATTATCAGGAGGACAAAAGCAAAGAGTTGCAATAGCTCGTGCTCTTGTAAACAATCCTAGTATAATACTTGCAGACGAGCCTACTGGAGCTCTTGATTCAGCTACTGGAAGGATGGTTATGGATTTATTTCATAAAATTCATGAAGAAGAAGGAAAAACAATAGTACTTATAACCCACAATAATGAACTTGCTGAAGAAACAGAAAGAATTATAACCTTAAGAGATGGAAATATAACATCGGTAGAGCAAAATGAAAAGTATTATAGAAGATACCAAGAAGAGGAAAAAGCATGTTTATAAAAGAAAATATTATGCTTGCAATAGCAGGCCTTAAAGCTAATAAAATGCGTGCATTACTTACTATGCTTGGAATAATAATAGGTATAGCATCAGTAATTGGCGTTGTTACAGTGGGAAATACAATGACTTCTTCTGTAGAAAGTTCCATGGCTTCAATGGGTGCTACAAATATTACAGTTAATGTTCAAGAAAAAAGTTCAGCAGATAAGGCAATAGCATTGGCTAAAAAGAATCTAACTGATGCAAAAAATTCAAGTGTGGCTTCAGGTGCTGCTTCAGGTTCAACTGATAATTCAAGAAGTAACAGGCAACAAGGTAAT